>JABGTH010000138.1 GCA_018647275.1 Paracoccaceae bacterium | reverse complement strand
CGCGTTGATGAAGTACCCACACTTGGAAAAAATCAACCACATCCACCACGCTGGCAACTCATCAGGCATCGTTGACGGCGCTGCAGCCGTTCTGATCGGCAACAAAGAGTTCGGCGAAAAACATGGCCTAAAACCACGTGCCCGCATCCGTGCCACCACAAAAATTGGTACTGACCCGACCATTATGTTGACGGGTCCGGTTCCTGCCACCCAAAAGATTTTGGCCGACAACGGTATGACCATCTCCGACATTGATCTGTTTGAAGTGAACGAGGCCTTCGCCTCGGTCGTCATGTTGTTCATGGAGAAATTCAAAGTCGATCATTCGGTCGTCAACGTAAACGGCGGTTCAATCGCTATGGGTCACCCGCTGGGTGCCACAGGTGCGATGATCATCGGCACCTTGTTGGATGAGCTAGAACGTCAAGACAAAGAAGTGGGCCTTGCCACCCTTTGCATCGCATCGGGCATGGGCGCCGCAACAATTATTGAGCGCGTATAATGAGCAATAAATCACATCCATTCCATGCTGTCGCAACTCTTGCTGCGTCTGAGGGCATGACAAACCTACAGCTCAAGGTCGCCAATGACGGCACCTATGTCCGTCTGATCCAACAAAAACCGCCTTTGTTTTTCAAATACAAACCTGACCCAAGCGATGCTTTGGACAGCTCAGAATTGAATGACTTTAAGCGCATTCTGCTTAGCGAAGACGATTGCAGCAACGGCCCGAACGAGACCTTGGCCCTTGTCAAAATGTTGTTGAAGAAATTTGAAAATTACGGGTCCGACACCCCGACCAAAAAACCCAACTTGGGGAGATACAGATGAACGACTTCACACTAACGAAAGACGCTGAGGGCGTTGCCACGGTCACTTGGGATGTCGCTGACAAGACCATGAACGTGATGTCTTTTGAAGGCCTTGAACAGCTTAATGCCCAGATCGATGACGCTTTGGCGGATGATGCTGTCAAAGGCATCGTTATCACATCTGGCAAAGACAGCTTTGCCGGTGGCATGGATTTGAACCTATTGGCCAAAATGCGCGCTGATGCAGGGGATGATCCGGCCAAGGGATTGTTTGAGGGCACGATGCGTATGCATCATTTGCTGCGCAAGATCGAGCGCGCAGGCATGGACCCAAAGACCAAAAAAGGCGGCAAGCCAATTGCAACGGCCCTTCCGGGCACCGCTGCTGGTATTGGTCTGGAATTGCCCCTTTCGACCCACCGTATTTTCAGCGCCAACAACCCAAAGGCCAAGATTGGCCTGCCAGAAATTCTGGTTGGTATTTTCCCGGGTGCTGGTGGGACAACCCGTTTAGTACGTAAACTTGGTTTGATGGGGGCCTCTTCATTATTGCTTGAGGGCCGCATGAACTCACCTGAAAAGGCGCTCAAAGCGGGCGTGATTGATGAGGTTGTTGAGGATCCGATTGCTGCGGCCCGTGCTTGGGTTCTGTCTGCAAAGGATGCTGATCTGCTGAAACCTTGGGACGCGAAGGGTTATAAATTGCCTGGCGGTGCCCCATATCACCCCGCTGGTTTCATGAATTTTGTTGGTGCCAACGCATTAGTTGGCGGTAAGACAAAAGGTGCCTTCCCTGCGGCCAAGGCGATGTTGTCAGCGATCTATGAAGGTGCGCTGGTTCCATTCGACACAGCCCTTAAGATTGAGGCCCGTTGGTTCACCAATATCCTGATGAACCCCTCCTCTTCTGCGATGATCCGTTCCTTGTTCCTGAACAAAGAGGCCCTGGATAAAGGCGCTGTGCGTCCAAAAGATGTCCCTGACCAACGCGTCAAGAAATTGGGTGTTTTGGGTGCGGGTATGATGGGTGCTGGTATTGCCCTTGTCTCTGCCCAAGCAGGCATCGAAGTTGTTTTGATTGACCGTGATCAAGAAGCTGCTGACAAAGGCAAAGCCTATTCTGCTACCTACATGGACAAAGGCATTGCCCGCAAAAAGGCGACGCCAGAGAAGAAAGAAGCGCTGCTTAGCCTGATCACCGCGACCCCTGATGTTGAAATGCTGAAGGGCTGTGATTTGATCATTGAGGCCGTGTTTGAAGACCCTTCTGTTAAGGCAGAGATCACCAAACGCGTTGAAGCCGTGATCCCAGAGGATTGCATCTTTGCCTCAAACACCTCGACCTTGCCAATTTCTGAGCTGGCAAAGGCGTCTTCACGCCCTGAACAGTTTATCGGCATCCACTTCTTCTCACCCGTTGAAAAGATGTTGCTAGTTGAGATTATCAAAGGTGCGCAAACGGGTGATGTGGCTGTTGCCAAATCCCTCGACTACGTGCGCCAAATTCGCAAAACGCCAATCGTTGTGAACGATGCGAGGTTCTTCTACGCCAACCGTTGCATCATCCCTTACGGCAATGAAGCGGCGCGCATGGTCACTGAAGGTGTTGCACCGCAGTTGATTGATAACGCTGCACAACAGCTTGGTTTCCCTGTGGGACCAATCCAATTGGGTGACGAGACCTCGATCGATCTGGGTGTGCGCATCATGAAGGCCACTAAGGCCGCCATGGGCAATGCCTATCCTGCATCTGACGCCGACGATCTGATCGTCTGGATGGAAGGTTTGGGTCGTTTGGGTCGTAAGGCTAACGCGGGCTATTTTGACTATGACGAAAAGGGCAAGCGCACAGGCTATTGGAAAGGTGTACACGACAAGTATCCACTGGCGGCCAAACAACCAGCCCTGCAGGAAGTTCAAGATCGTTTGATGTTCTCACAAGTTCTAGAGGCCGTGCGTGCACTGGAAGAGGGCGTGTTGGAAGACATCCGCGAAGGCGATGTTGGCGCGATCCTTGGGTGGGGTTTTGCCCCTGCCACAGGTGGCCCATTCAGCTATTTGGACATCATCGGGACGCCATATGCTGCAGAACGCTGTGACCAGTTGCAGGCAGAGTACGGCGATCGTTTTGAATGCCCTGCCCTTCTGCGCGAGATGGCTGGTAAAAACCAAACCTTCTATCGCCGCTTTGGCCCAAAGGACGAAGCCGCAGCATAAGACTTTTAAAGCCCCCGTTCATTCGGGGGCTTTTTCATTCCTAGTGCAGTAATCGCCGCGATGCATTTTTCAAAAATGAGATCTCTTGCGCACTTTCTGACAATACTATCGCATTTTCAAAGCTCGCCTTAGACTCTGTGATCCTACCAGCCCCCGTGCAAGCAGATTGCCCATCGCCGCATGATAGGGCTGATAGGGTTTGATTTTGGCGGCTGTTGCGACCTTTTCCATTGTCGCCAATGCCGCCTCTGGCGTTTGTGCATAGGATACCGCGACAGCAGGAGTGACGTTTACAACAGGTGAAGACTGCATGGCATGCAAGACTTCGTACAGTGCCACGATTTCCATCCAATCAGTTTGATTCCACGCAGGGCTTTGCGCATTAACGGCACTGATCGCAGCCTGAATTTGGTAGGGTCTGATACCCTGTTTTTGGCAGCGTCTCTTTCAATATCGCAACACCCTTTTGGATTTTCTCGCGGTTCCAACGTTTGCGGTTTTTACCAATGATCAGACGGTGTCGGATTAATGACTCACTCTTTGGAACGCACCGCAATAATCCCGCCCGCGACCATGATCAGGGCAATCCCAGCCATCATCATCGGTGTGATGGACTGTCCCATGAACAACCACGCAAAGAACGGGCCGAAAATCATGATGGAATATTCTAATACCGACACTTGGCTGGCTTCGCCCCACTGATAGGCGCGGATCAATAGGAAAACGCCCGCCACCGAAATAACGGCCTGCATTGCAATGTATGGAAATACGGTTTCAATCGGCCAAATCAAACCACGCAGCAGGAACCCATCTGCACCCTCTGGCACAACAGGTGACCAGATCGTCAAACCGACCAGTGCCAATGTTCCGATGATCAATTGAACGGTCATGATACCTGCAAGCATGGAGATCGTGCTTTCCTCGGAACATAAAATGCGGGTCGCCATTGACCCAATGGCATAGATCAATCCGCCTGCCACAGGCATCATCATGATCCAGCCCGGTGCGCCATCTTGGATGCCAAGGACCAAAAGGATCCCACTAAAGCCTATGGCCACCGCAATCACGCGCCATTTGCCAATCGTCTGCTTGAAGACAAACGCACTAATCAGCAGCACAAAAATGGGGGAGGTGAACAGGCCCGCCAAGGATTGCGCAATTGGCATAAAGGCAAGTGACCCAAAGTACAGCATCAGGCCCATTGCTGTCAGCAGACTGCGGACAGCAACCGCCCAGAACCGTTTCGGGCGCATCGTGCCCAAGCCCATCGCCGACATAAGGCAAATCAGCGGAATCGCCATTGAGGCGCGAACGGCAAGGAACTGCCAGATACTGATCTCTTCGGCCACGGTGGCGACAAAGTTATCAACGAACCCCAAAAGGACCATCGCACCGATCATACACAGGGCTGCCGCCATTGGCCGCGTCTGAATGTCTAATGGGGTTGGAATAGCGTTCATATAAGAAGACTTTGCTTTTCAGTTCATTGTACTTGCAATATCCTGTTTTCCACACGATTCAAGCGTTGTGATCACGCGAAGGGGAGAGCGCATATGGGCTGGATGAACGACGAAACGGGTTTGGGCAAGTGTCCTGCCAACTATGTACCACTTACGCCGCTATCGCATTTGCGCCGCGCCGCCCATGTTTTTGCCACCCGCACCGCTGTAATCTATGGCGGTCATCGTGTGACATATGCCCAGTATTATGAACGCTGCACCCGCCTAGCCGCTGGTTTGGCTGATATGGGTGTGACCCCTGGCGATGTGGTTGCCACCTTAATCCCCAACCTTCCAGCACAGGCAGAGGCCCATTTTGGCGTGCCCGCATGCGGTGCCGTATTGAACACGATCAACACGCGCCTAGACATCGATACCGTTGCCTATGTTTTTGAGCATGGTGAGGCCAAGGTGATCTTGACCGACCCACAGTTCGTAGAATTGGCCGAAGCCGCTGTTGCACGCCTTAAAGGCCCAAAGCCTGTGATCGTTGAAGTGCCAGACGCGGCCAACGGTTGGCCGGCATCTGGGCGTCACAAAACATACGAGGATATGCTGGCTGCTGCGGACCCTACATTTGAATGGATCATGCCAGAGGATGAATGGGAAAGCCTAGCGCTGAACTATCCCTCCGGCACCACTGGTCGACCCAAAGGCGTCGTTTATCATCACCGTGGGGCCTATCAGATGACAATGGGTACTGTGATTTCATGGCGCATGGTTCTGCATCCTGTGTTTATGGCGATTGTGCCGCTGTTTCATTGTAACGGCTGGAACCACACATGGATGATGCCCGT
>JABGTH010000324.1 GCA_018647275.1 Paracoccaceae bacterium | reverse complement strand
CACATCAAAAAGAAGTATAATGACAAACGATCTAACACTTGTCGCCGACGTAGGCGGAACCAACACACGATTTGCTTTGGCCAATAGCAATGGCATAATAGCGGACAGTTCTATTCGGTATTCGAATACCGAAGTCGACAGCTTTCTTGAGGCTACGCAATCCTATGTCGCGACGTTAGATGGCATGAAACCAACAAAACTTTGTGCCGCGATTGCGGGTCCTGTTTCAGGTGGCAAAGGTAAGTTGACTAATGGCGATTGGATGTTTGATACGGACGTTTTGGCGCAAAGTTTTGGTTTGGAACGTGCGTATCTTTTGAACGATCTGGCAGCCCTTGGCTATGCGTTGGATGTTTTGCCTGACCATGTTGTGACCCAAATTGGTGGTGGTAAGCCTCACGGTAATCAAGCGCTGGTTGCAGGTATCGCAACTGGGTTCAATGTTAGCATGTGCCATGAAGGACACGTGACTGAGGCTGAGTTGGGTCACGCTAGCCTTCCAAGCAGCGTGATGGCTGTTTTGCAAGAAGCAGTCGGGGACGAGGCGAGTAGTTTTCACAAGGTTGAAGCGCTGTTTTCAGGTGATGGACTCGCGGCATTGCATAGCGCACTTGGCTTCAAAGCAACGGATCCCGCACAGATTACAGCACCAACGTCTTCCGAAGGCGCACAGACGGTTGCTCTTTTTGCCCGAGCCTTGGGGTTGTTCTGTTGTGAGCTAACCTACCAATATATGCCTTTGGCTGGCTTGTATTTCAACGGCAGCGTAGCACGCGCCATCGTCAGCTCAGAATCCGCAGCCGAAGTAATTGCGGTGGAAGCTAGTAAAGACGAAACTTTCTCGGGCCGCTTTGGTCAGGTGCCATTGTTTGTCATTACTGAGGACAATGCTGCATTGTATGGCTGCGCGCGTTACGCGCAGTCACGGGTTTAGGTGATTTTTGCTGCGATTCTCGTGATCGCATCATAAGCCGCATCAAAATCACGCTCTTCACAATCAAACTGCCCAGCCTGAAAACGGATTACTTTTTGACCGTCTACAAAGGTTTGGGTGATGTAAATTTCACCGTCATCGTTGATTGCATCCACCAGTTTTTGGTTCAAACTATCAACGTCACCGGCACCTTTCATGCGGAAGGTCCATAGGGACAAGATTGGATTTGTTATAATCTCAAAGTCATCGTGCTGGCGCAGACGATTGCAAAATGCTTGGGACCATTTGACGTGATTGCGGATACGGCTCCGTAACCCCTCCATCCCGTAGTTCCGCATCACAAACCAAAGCTTTAAAGCGCGGAAACGACGGCCCAAGGGAACGGACCATTCAGAGAAATCAGTCACGTCTTCGGTCCCATGAGTACGCAAGTACTCGGGGCGAATGGCCAAGGTTTGGCGCAAAGCGTCTGGATCACGCAAGAAGTGGGCGGCGCAATCAAATTGTGCTCCCAGCCATTTGTGTGGGTTGAAGACGACGCTATCAAAACGTTCCACGCCCTCCCACATCGTGCGGAATTCTGGGCAAATCATCGCCGTGCCGGCCCAAGCCGCGTCAAGATGGGTGTATAGGCCTTCACGTTCAGAAATGTCCGCGATCGCGTTCAGGTCATCACATGCTCCCATGCCTGTTGCACCAGTGGCTGCAATGATCCCTGCGGGCAGATATCCAGCAGCTCGGTCTGCATCAATGACCGCCTGTAATGCAGAAGAGTCCATAGCCTTCATCGGCCCAGATGTAGAGATTTTGACAAGATTATCTTGACCAATACCTGCGACCCAAATGGCGCGATCAATAGAGGTGTGAACTTGATCGGAACAATAAATTCGTAAAGGAGCAAAGTGGCTTAGCCCTTTGACATTGCCTTCCCAATTCACAGCGCGTTCGCGCATAACCAACACGGCAGCCAAGGTAGCCGATGATGCGCTGTCTTGGATCACCCCGCTGAATGTATCAGGCAGTCCGATGCCCTGACGTAACCACTGCATCATACGGATTTCCATCTCAGTTGCCGCGGGCGAGGTTTGCCAAAGCATGCATTGCGGGGCAACGATTGAGGTTAGAAACTCTGCCAGGATCGACGCAGGGGCAGCGTTTGACGGAAAGTAGGCAAAAAAGCGTGGGTGCTGCCAATGAGTAATCCCTGGCATCACTATATTCTCGAAATCGGCCATTATGTCGGCCATTGTTTCCGCACTTTCTGGTGCGGTTTTTGGGAGGGCGTTGAGGGTGTCATTGAGCGCCACTTGTGAACGAACGGGACGGTCACGCAGGTTTTGGTGGTATTCTTTTCCCCAGTCAGCGGCCTTGGCCCCCCACGTTGCAAATTCATCCCAATCCATCACTATGCTCCCTTAGTGTTAGGTCAATACTGGCGGTTGGGGCGCGATTTGCAACGGCTAATCTTGACGTGCTGCACAATTGGCATAACGGTTCTGTCACAACATTGAGGAATGCGTGATGACCCAAAAACCAACAAACCGTCTATTGGTCTGCGCCACATGCGAACGGGATGACGGTGTCACCGCCAGACAAGACTGCGCAACCTTGAGGGGGGCGCTTAAGTTTTCTGGATTGAGTGAACAGATTGAAGTTGAGGCCACGCCATGCCTTGGCGGGTGTGTCGATGCCGTCAATATCTCGCTCCAGGGCGAAGGACGCGGAACTTACGTATTTGATGGATTGGATATCAAAACATCTGAAGTCGAAATCGTTAAGCTGTGTCAGATGTTTCTTGAACTAAAGAATGGCTGGATCGAAGATGCCCGCCCATTGGGCGAGCTGCGCAATCGCTTGCGCGCCCGCATCCCAACGATGGATTAATTTGTTGTGTTTGTGACCTGAACACCGACCCGCAATGGGACACCACCAACGCTAAGCTGGCTGTGGTCGTTTGAATTCAGCGCGACTTCGATCAGGACTTTACCTTCAGGCAAGTGATCTATGTGGAACCAATCCGCATAGAGGCGCGCAATCTTATCGCCGTTCACATAGAGATGCGCATGGCCCTCGCCTGTTAAATGAACCGTGCTGACGTTTTGAGGGGCGAAGGTAAAGTTGGTTTTCTCAATCTTGAGGTTCCAGCCCGACGCCGGATCTTTGAATACCTGTGCAGCAAGTGTTGGGGCAGTATCACTTGCAGGTAGGTCGATTGATGTGATTGTTGAATGATCGTGGCCACCGCCACCGTGTCCAGTCGCGTGATCGTGGCCGTCAAACGTGACACCATTACCAGCCGCAATTGTGAACCCGATGCCACCGCCAAAGACCAAACCGATCAGGAGCATTAAAAGTCTACGATCCATGTCGTTTTTCCTGTTTGAGAAAGTGGGAAGCGTTGGTTAAGCCGCTTCGCCTTCATTGGTCCAAAAGTATGCGCAAAATGCACCGAGGATGATCCAAGCGGCCAATCCAACACTCAGTGCACGAGAAGCAAACAACGCACCGATTTCTGTTGGAACGGGGCCTGTGAACTCAGCTGGTTGTGGTGCACCAATGATGTGGGGCAGCAGCAGAAGCACAATCGCAGCGCCAACGCCAACCATTGTGAAGTGGAAGGCGATCAACCACATCGCGATTGCAGCTGTCGCAACTGTCGCAAACCACCAGTACTGGCGCAGCAGCACATCGGCTGCCGCAACACCCGGTACTTCAGGGGGCAACGAAAAGGCTGGTGCAAGGTGCGCTGCAATGAAGCCCATAAGACCCCAGATCATACCGTTGCGCAGGGTGATGTCGGCGCCACGTTCTTCTGCAATGCCCATGAGCGCCACAAGGATCATCGCATACCCGCAGTAGGTCAGCATGGTGAACAGAACAGAAAGGAGATCACGCATGGGATCAAACCCACTCACGTCTTGGATTGCCGAAATGGGAGCGGCACCAAAATGCACCAAGGTGCCAGTTTCATAAAGTTCAGCGTGCAATAACACAGGTTG
>JABGTH010000322.1 GCA_018647275.1 Paracoccaceae bacterium | reverse complement strand
TGAAAAAATTGAACATATCCGAACCGTCGACGCCCATTTGACTTGGATACGGAGGGTTTCTAATGTTGGATCGTCATCCCCACCGTATGGTCAGCTGCGAATCATGGCGACCAGTGGTCACGGTCATGGGCAGACCCATGCCGCCAAACTCAGGGTTTGCGGACATGCCAATCCATCCGCCTTCGGCAATGGTCTTAAAGCCATCGGCGTATCCATCTGCCGTGCGAACCACACCGTTTTCTAAGTAAGATGGGGCCACGTCACCAGCCCGCTGAAGGGGTGCCATGACCTCTTCGCAAAGCTTTCCAGCTTCAGTCAAAATGGCACGGGTCAGGTCGTCACTCGCATCCTCAAACCGATCCGTTTGGCGGACTTTGTCCAGTCCGACAACATGATCAAACAGGAAATTGTAGTCATCAAGGGGGGCGCGATATGGCATCTGAACCTCATAAAATCGGCATCTGTTTAACGTCGGTATAACGTCGACATTGCGTCGGTGCATAAGGCTTCGCAAATTGCCCAGCTTGGCAAGCAGCGGATGGCCTTGTATTGGACTGGTTTAAACGCACCATGAGGTGCATCACCAAAACAGGCAATCAAAACGCCGCGTCACGTTGGGGGTACTATGAGCACGATGCGAACACTGCACCTTCATGCAAATAATGCGGATTTGGCGCAGGCTGCTGGCTTGCTACAAAGTGGTGGTTTGGTCGCCTTCCCAACAGAGACCGTTTACGGTTTAGGCGTTGACGCGCGAAACGGAAAAGCCGTCGCAAGTGTCTACGCAGCCAAAGGGCGGCCCAGTTTCAATCCGTTGATCGTCCATGTGCCTAACGTTGCCAGTGCCCAGAAATACGTTGTATGGAATGAAACTGCGCAGCGGTTGGCTGATCAGTTTTGGCCCGGCGCGTTGACGATGGTGTTGCCCCTACGCGAGGGGCATGGTTTGTCCTCTTTGGTCACCGCCGGTTTACACACCTTAGCTATCCGCGTTCCAAACCATCCTACCGCCCAGCGCTTATTGGAGTTGGCAAATGCACCAATAGCTGCACCATCAGCCAATCCATCAGGCCGCATTAGCCCAACAACGGCCCAACATGTCTTGGACGGCCTATTTGGTAAAATCGCGGCAGTACTGGATGACGGGGCCTGCATTGTTGGGTTAGAAAGCACAATTCTGGGCCTAACACCTGACGTTGCATTGCTTCGTCACGGCGGTGTTGCAGTCGAGGCTATTGAAAAAATGCTGAGCGTGAACATGCCACAAGAGACCCCAAAAACAATATCGGCCCCCGGTCAGATGGAGTCCCACTACGCACCAAACGAGGCAGTGCGTCTGAATGCATCAGGCGCTGAAAATGGTGAGCTGTTCCTAGGTTTTGGCCCGATGCTATGTGATCTCAACCTGTCAGAAAATGCTGACTTGATAGAAGCCGCAGCAAACCTGTTTGATCACTTGCATCAATTGGACAAAATCGGAAAACCAATTGCAATTACCCCAATCCCTCAAACGGGTTTGGGCCGCGCGATAAATGATCGTTTACGTCGAGCCGCAGCGCCGCGTTGAATTAGGCACGGCCCGCAGATGCAGAAAGCATCAAAGGGCTAACACCGATGCTGGCCAATGCTTTTGACCATTTGTCATCGTCATCCGTTTCAAACACCAACTCAGGCGATGCTTCACAAATCAACCAGCCGTTTTGGCGAATCTCTCCTTCCAACTGCCCTGAACCCCATCCGGAATATCCCAGCATCAGCTGCGAGCGCATTGGCCCTTTTGCTTGGCCCATTGCCTCAAGCACATCCATAGTGCCAGTCATTGCAAAGTCTTCATCCACATTCAGGCTGTGAAGATCTGATTGAAAGTCGCGGGTGTGCAAAACGAACCCCAGTGCTGTTTCAACAGGGCCACCCAAATGAACCTGCATATCATGGACTTTGGCGTCCACCTCGATATCCAATTGCCCAAGCACATCGCCCAAAACCACACCCCCTGCAGGTTTATTCACGATCAGCCCCATCGCCCCCTCGTCAGAGTGAGCACAAAGGTAAATTACTGATTGATCAAACCGCGGATCACCCATCCCAGGCATAGCGATCAACACCTTGCCGGCTAATTGTCCTGAAATTTCTATTGGATTCGTGGTCACGTGTTTCTCCAACATTCGGTTCTACGTTCTACTTTGCGACGTTCGCATACTGTGGCGCAAGTGTCATAAGCACGAGAGCGCGGGCAGCAGCGAAACATAGCTAACTCCATCGTGACTTGGCTTTTTGCATAGTGATGTCCACTATGGGTGCATGATTAAAGCTTCAATATCCTCCATAGCCCTATCCGTTCTTATGGCAATGCCTGCGTACGCAAGCGACACTGCCCCTGTTTCGGTTGAGGTTCTTCAAGGGTGGGAAATGTCAGACGGTCGCCGCGTCGCAGCGATCAAGCTGTCATTGGAGGATGGTTGGAAGACCTATTGGCGTGCCCCTGGTGATTCTGGCATCCCCCCACTGTTCAGCTGGAAAGGTGCGCGCAACATCAGTCAAATGCAGATCACATGGCCGCAGCCCAAAGTTATCTATGACGGCGGTGTCCGCTCGATCGGATATAAAGAGCAGTTGGTCATTCCCCTACACATCGCCCCCATGCGCGATGGCCAACCGATCCGCTTAAAAGGTCGTATGGATATTGGCATCTGTTCAGACATTTGTGCGCCCTACACTTTGAAATTTGACGCAAAGCTGGAGGAAGCAGGCACGTTTCCTACTCCGGAAATTGCATCTGCTTTAGCCTCTGCCCCATTTTCCGCATCAGAAGCTGCTGTGAAATCAGCAACCTGTCGTCTAACCCCAACTGATGACGGCATGCAGATTGAGGCACGTGTAACCGTCCCATCCGCTGGTGGCCGCGAAGAGACGGTTATCGAGGCCGGCCAAGACACCATTTGGGTCAGCGAACCTGTGACCACCCGCAAAGGCGGTCAGTTGGTTGCTGTTTCACAGATGTTCCACTCCTCGGGCACTGCTTTTTCGGTGAACCGCTCTGATGTGCGCATCACCATTTTGGGGTCTAATCACGCTATTGATATTCGCGGTTGTAGCGCGGGTTAAGCCGCGCGGCGTCTGCGCAATGCACCGATCTGAAAGCCTAGTGCAAGGATGATGTAGGTGGTTAGAACCAGTGCCGCGCTGCCCATGATGAACAGGCCCAACGCCCCCGTCATTGGCGACATGTTTGCCGCCATCGGAAATGCGTTTGTGATCTGTTCTGGCAATTGTTTGGACCATATCGCGTAGCCCAATGTTGCCCCACCCCACGCAAGGATCGCGACCCATAGGGCGCGAAGCCCCCATGCGACACCACTGGCCCGTGCACTCACACCACGACGCATCGCCGTGATGTGGCGAGAGACATCATGTTGGGCAGCGATCAACGCGGGTACAACCAACAGCACCAACAACATCCCAAACCCAAGACCATAAACCAGCGTGATCACGGTTGGCATCAAAAACTGCGCTTGTTGTGACCCCTCATAAAGCAGGGGCGACATACCGAGAACGGTGGTCAATGTTGTCAGCATCACAGGGCGCAAACGATCTGATGCACCGTCGATGATCGAGGGAACCAACCCGCGGTCTTCGGCGTACTCATCAATGGATGTCACCAGAACGATTGAGTCGTTAATGATTATACCTGTCATCCCCAACAGCCCAACGACCGTAAACATGCTAAGTGGAACACCCCATGCAGCGTGACCATAGATTGTTCCGATCAATCCAAAGGGGATGATCGCCATAACAACCATAGGCCGCGTCCAACTGCCGAAGACCCATGACAGCACCAGATAAATACCGGTCAGACACAAAATCAGACCCGTCATGGCATCATTCAAGAATGTGCTTTCTTGTTCACTTAGGCCCGTCATCCGCCATTCGATCTGACGGGTGGACGCGATATTTGGCAAAATCTCTTCTTCCAAGGCGCGGTTGATTTCGGTGGCACGGGCTGGATCATCCTCTGACACATCACCCGTCACCGAAATCAAACGTACCCCGTTTTCGCGGCGTACGGTGCTAAAGCCAGTTCGGCGCTCAACGCTGACCAAATCAGCCAAGGGAACATAAATGCCACTTGGCGCACGCATCTGCATCCGCTCCATGAAATCTGCGGTCAATTCTCTGCTGGGCACTTCAACACGGATGCTGGCGCTGCGGGCCCCATCAGGGAATGTCGCCGCCTCAATACCATTCAGGCGATTGCGCAAAGCACGCCCTAATGTATCGATGGTAAAGCCAAGCGCCTGGCCTTGGGCCGTGAGGTCCAAAATCAGTTCCTCTTTGTCATAGGCCAAATTGTCTTGAACCGCGCTAACCTCAGGGTAGATAGCCAAAGCCTGTTGCAAGTCTTGACTGGCCGCCTTTAAAATATCGGTATCTGCACCAAAGAACTGAACCGACATTCCGTCCCCACCTGGGCCTGAGCGCCATGATCGAAAACTGACTGTTTCAACAAGCGGGTGGTTAGCCACCATGTCCTGCAGTTCAGATACAAAGGCAAAGCTGGAATACCCTTTGCGTAAATCAGCATCGATCAATTCGATTGAAATCGCACCAAGCAGATCACCATCTTTGCTTTCTGCACCTGCAAGGCCGCGCCCCGCATTGCCACCGACTTCAGCCATGACAAAATCGACAGGGTTAACGCCAGCTTCTGCCTCACGTTTTGCCGCCAGCGCGTTGGTGGCGCGTTGCATTTCGCGCATCATTTCAAGAGTATCCTCACGTGTTGCACCCTCAGCCATCGCAAAGTTACCAGTGACGGAACCACGTTCAGGCGCATTAAAGAAACGCCATTGTACTTCGCCACTGATAACAAGGATCACTTGGCTGGCCAGCACAGCAATGACGCCAGCCAAAACCACATAACGGGCACGGATGACCAACCCCATAAAGGGGCGGAACAAGTTGGTTCGACACCAATCGAACCCAATATTCACTACACGGCTGGGTACATCATACCAGCGACGTTTGTTCACAGCGACCAACGCATGCGACATGTGGTTAGGCAGGATCAGGAAACATTCAACAAGTGAAGCGATCAAAACCGCGATAACCGTAAACGGAATATCCGCAATCAAGCTGCCAAAACGGCCGCCCACAGCCACCAAACCAAAGAATGCGATGACTGTTGTTAGGGTGGCGGCAAACACTGGCATCGCCATGCGCCGCGCTGCATTTTCAGCAGCATTAACGGGGGCTTCGCCGTAATGACGAGCTCGGTGATCGGCGTGTTCGCCCACGACAATCGCATCATCCACAACAATACCAAGCGTGATGATCAACCCAAACAGGCTGATCATATTAATCGTCAATCCACCGACATACATCAAAGCAATTGCGGCCATTAGAGCAACAGGAATGCCCGCAGCCACCCAGAATGCGGTGCGCGCATTGAGAAATAGAAACAGCAATGCCACAACCAACAACAATCCAACTAGTGCGTTGTCGATCAAAATATCAAGGCGATCTGAAATTGCTTCAGCCCGTGCGCGGATCAAACTGATGGATACATCGCGGGGCAACGTAAGCTGCAAGGTGTCTGCAACCTCTTGAACCACCGCCTGCATTTCGATTGCATCACCATCATTCGATCTGTCGACCCGAATGGAAATTGCAGGGTGATCCCCAACGAAATAACCGCGGTCGCGGTCCACACCTTGGCGCAACACCCGCGCCACATCACCAACTGTTAGTTTGCTGCCATCTGCGTTTGACCGCAAAACAACGCCAGAGACTTCTTCGACGCTACGCTTTTGGGTTCCAGTGCGCACGCGGGCGTTTGCCCCTGCGACGTCACCTGCCGGATCAGCATTCACTTCTGCGGCAATCGCGCTGGCGATTTGAGACATGGTGACATCATTCGCAATTAATTGCGCAGATGAAACTGAAATCAACACTTGGGGTGCGGCGACGCCGCGAATTGTACTGCGTGTTACGCCTTCGGCGAACAAACGGGTTACGAATTCATCAGCAAAAAGCCCAAGCTGTTGAGGGGCAATTGGGCCTGTGATGACGACGTCAGTAACGCGATCACGCCATGCTCCGCGCCGTACCTTGGGTTCGTCAGCGTCCTCTGGGAGGGTCGAAATGCTATCAATGGCAGATTGCACATCATCAGCCGCACGCGCCATATTCCAGCCCGCCACAAACTCAAGAACGATGCTGCCAGATCCTTCGCGCGAAACGCTTGAGGAGCTATCGACCCCCTCGACTGCCAGCAACCCCGGCTCAAGAACCTGGATAATGCCGGCATCGATATCTTCGGCCCCAGCCCCTTTCCACTGCGTGCTGACCGACACATTGTCGATGATGACATCAGGGAAAAATTGAGCTCTCATGTTCGGGATCGCCATTAAACCCGCAACAACCATGATCACCAGTAAAAGGTTCGCAATGGTACGGTGACGGGTGAAATATGAGAGAATACCGCCCGCGGCGTTAGGTATTTGGCGCATGGGTTAGCCCCCCATCCGTCCCTCAATGCGCTCAACCACTTTGGCTGGCACTTGAGGTTCGGAAAGTTGTGAAAGGATGCGTGCCTTGGCCTCAGCCGGCATACGATTGTTGCCCTCGATAAAGGCGACAATTTTGGCGCGACGCTCATCGGACAGTTCAACCATTGACGGTGCCTTGGGCGCTTCATCGACGCCGCCCCGCAGAGGCTTAACGACAATACCAGCACCTAACAAAGGCGAGCGTGCCTCGACAACATCGCGCCCCTCAAGGCCACGGGCGCGCACAAGGACATCATCACCCTGTCGGCGCACCAAAGACACATCAATCGCCTCTAACCGATTTTCAGACCCTAAAATCAAGACGCTGCTGTTGGCATCAAGCGCAGAAGACGGAAGACGGACAACGCCGCGTACAGTTGGTTCCTTTACGCGCACCTGGACGAAATCGCCGGTTTTAAAACCAACACTGTCGTCGAGTTGTGCAAACAACAAGCGTCCAGTTTGCCCTGCGTCTGATCCAGCACTTGAGCGGCTGATGCGCCCCTTCGCCTCAAGATCAACGCCAGCAACATCTAAGACAACTGTGACATCAGCATTAAGGATATCGCCATCATCCCCAAGTAATCGCGCGTATTGGGCTGTAGAAACACGGAACGACACCTCTAGCAAAGCTGGGTCGATAAGTTCAGCCAGCCGTTCGTTTGCGCCGACAAGGCGTCCAGCAACAACGCTGGGTGCGCTGAGTTTGCCATCAAACGGGGCGATAAGAGTAGCATCGGAAAGCCCACGTTCGGCATCGGCCAATGCGATCTGCGCGCGCGCGATTGCGGACGCTGCTTGATCAATACGCGCTTGTGATTGTGTGACCGATTGGCGGCGTGCCAATACTGCCTGACGGGCCGATGATGCGGCAAGTTCAGCAGTTTCAAGGGCCGTTGCAGTGCCAACGCCCCGTTCTAATAAATCCTTTTGACGTTGCAGCGCTTTGGCACGCAAGTCTGCCTGATCTTGGGCCGCAATTTGTTCGTCTTGGGCAAGGGCCAGACTGCGTTGTGCATCGCGTGCGTCTGCCTGAGCATCTGCAATATCTGCCTGGACGCGCGATAATGTGGATTGGGCATTGGATGGATCTATTCTAACCAGCACATCTCCCGCACTGACTTCGCCCCCATCAACAAACTGCTCTAAGAGTTCAATCACACGACCACCAGATGCGGACCGTAGTTCCAAAGTTCGTCTACTTTTCACTTCGCCAAAAGTGGCAAGAACAGGGGTTTCAATACCAATTTCCGCGCGCACAACATTCACGGCAAAGACGCGTTCTTTGGCCGGACGCGCGCGGTTTTCTTTGCCCATACGGTCCTGAACCGCGCCACCAATCATTTGGCCAGCAAAGGCCAACAATCCAAGCGTCATGGCGGCCAGAAACACACCAACCAAACTTTGTCTTAAAAACCGCATCAAATATTCCTCTAGAGCCCGCCGAATAAGCCAATCTTTAACCTAGACCACTTTGCACAAATGCCAAGCGCTCAGGTGGTTATACGGATGCTGGAACTATTTCCGTCGCTGATGTTCGTCCAAACGCGGTAATATTTCTACAAAGTTGCAAGGGCGATGACGGAAATCGAGTTGCCGCACCAAAATTTCGTCCCAGGCGTCCTTGCAGGCACCCGGACTACCGGGCAGTGCGAACAGGTACGTGCCATTGCGAACGCCGCCTGTGGCACGACTTTGAACCGCAGATGTGCCGATCTTTTGCATGCTCACAATCGTGAACACCGTACCAAAGGCATCGATCTCTTTTTCATAGACGTCGCGGTGTGCCTCAACTGTCACATCACGCCCCGTCAGACCTGTGCCACCTGTGCTAATGATAACGTCAATTTCAGGATCATCGCACCATTTGCACAATTGGGCCGCGATGTCCGCGCGTTCATCGGTAAGGATTTTGCGATCCGCTAGGGTGTGCCCGGCATCTTGCAACCGCCCAACCAAGACATCGCCCGATCGATCCTCAGAGAGTCCACGGCTGTCAGAAACGGTGAGGACTGCAATGCGGACAGGAATAAAAGTGGCGGTTTCGTCAATACGGCTCATGATATCGATGACCTTTCAGCCCTGAATACGTGATTTCACAGAAAGCAGATCGGCCCATGCCTCGCGTTTGGCAATCGGGGTCCGCATCAATTGGCTGGGGTGGAACATAGGTAGGGTCGGTTTGCCCATCACTTCAACCCAATCACCGCGCAAACGGGTCATGCCGCGTTTGCCCAACATACACTGGCAGGCGATGTTTCCCATCAAGATCAGAACATCTGGGTTCACCAAAGCAATTTGGCGTTCGGTGAAC
>JABGTH010000200.1 GCA_018647275.1 Paracoccaceae bacterium | reverse complement strand
TTGCTGTGACAGATCGAGCATCAATTTGTGCAGTGCGGTTGCAAAGTCGGCGTTGTCTTGTGCATTCACGCCTGATGCACCAGTAGCGGCCATCAACAATGAATCTGACGTAGAGGTGTCACTATCAACTGTGATGCAGTTAAATGTTCGATCTGAAGTGTCCGACACCAACTGTTGTAACGCTGCTTGCTCAAATACAGCGTCAGTGAAGATGTAAACCAACATCGTTGCCATATCTGGCGCGATCATACCTGACCCCTTTGCAATTCCGACGATCTGCACAGATTGACCGCTAATTTGTACAGTTTGCGCGGAGCCCTTTGCATAAGTGTCAGTGGTCATGATTGCGTGAGCGGCCGCCTCCACATCGTCGGCACTTTGGGTGCTGTTCAGAGTTTGTAGGTTTTTGATAATCCGATCGTGTGCGAGTGGCTCACCGATCACGCCTGTCGAAGAGGTAAAGACGCGATTCACTGGGACATCGCAGGCATCCGCCACAGCATCACAGATTGCTGTGACTGACGTCTGACCGTTCTTGCCAGTGAAGGCATTGGCATTGCCGGAGTTTACAAGGATTGCAGCAGATTCTGTGCAATCCCCACCAAGCTTTGTCTGGCAGTCCAGAACAGGTGCGGCACGGGTGGTTGATTTTGTGAAGACGCCTGCGATGGAGGTGCCAGCTATTAGTTTTGCCAGCATCACATCTGTGCGTCCTGAATAACGAACCCCGGCAGCAATCGTTGCAAAGGTTACGCCATCCACGACGGGTAGATCGGGAAAATGAGCAGGCGCGAGAGGGGATTTTTGCATGGTACTGGCCATTCAGATTATTCAACGATGCTAAGGTCAGACAGGATGGAAGGATCGATGCCCTCGACGCCGCTTTGATCAATGGTTGCGGCTTCACGCAGTTCTTCAATCTTTGTTGTGACGGCTTCTTGGCGAAGGGTGCCTTCGATCTCTGCGCGAACCGCATCTAGTTCTGGTGCGCTGGTGTTGCGTGTTTCGTTCAAGATGATCACGTGCCACCCAAATTGAGTTTGAACTGGTGCTGAAACAGCGCCAACTTCTAGACCAACAACCGCAGCTTCAAAACTAGGCACCATTGCGCCTTTGCCAAACCAGCCAAGGGAGCCACCGTTTGGACCTGAAGGCCCCGTCGACTTTTCTTTAGCGACTGTCGCAAAGTCTGCTCCGCCATCGACATCAGCTTGGATTGCCAATGCTTCTTCTTCAGTCTCTACTAAAATATGAGAAGCGTTGTATTCTTTTGAGGGTTCAGCGTCTGCGAATTGCGCATCGTACGCTGCCTTAACAGCGTCTTCGTTGAGCGCTTGGGACAACACCACTTCAAGCGTTTCGCCAGCGATCAAAGAGCGCTGCTCATTTTCCAGGGAAATAGGAATCCGTTTTGGCAATGTGCCATCAAAGGCGCCTGCTAGCAGCGTTTGTTCGACCAGCTGTTTTAGGATGCCTTCAAACAAGACCTCGTTTGGCAGCTGTTGGTATTGCTCTGGCAAAATGGCGCGTGCCACGATCATGTGGCCTAACGTGATGTACTTCCCATTCACGGTTGCAACGACGGTGTTTGCGTCCTGTCCTTGTACAGGCATGGCGAAAGTTACGGCAAGGCCAAGTGCGGCTACAAAGTTGAGACGTTTTTTCATTGTATAGTCCTATGATTATGGTCACGACTGGGCGTAACATTGACACTGTTTGATGTGCCCCTTACATCCGCTATGGGCATGGTTGGGACTATCCTAACTTGTATCTATGGACTGTACGCGGGTCGGGCAAGCGCTTGCTGCGAAACACAACACACCACGGCTGGAGTACTTAATGCTAGGTTTCGGAACACTCACAAAGAAGATCTTTGGATCTGCCAATGATCGCAAAGTAAAAGCGGTCCGTCCGTTGGTGGAAAAGATCAATGCACTAGAGCCCGAGTTCGAGGTGTTGAGTGACGAAGAGTTGATCGCTAAGACCCGCGGATTCGCGGAGCGTGCCAACAATGGCGAAAGCTTGGACGATCTGCTGCCAGAAGCATTT
>JABGTH010000321.1 GCA_018647275.1 Paracoccaceae bacterium | reverse complement strand
CGATTGTCATTGGGACCAAGAGCTTTGGTAAGGGGTCTGTTCAGACCATTATGCCGCTGCGTGGTGAAGGTGCAATGCGCCTGACAACAGCACGTTATTACACGCCGTCAGGTCGCTCGATCCAAGCGCTGGGCGTTTCACCTGATATCATCGTGGAACAACCGCGTCGTAAGCCTGAGAGCGAAGAAGATGAAGTGACTAACCGCGGTGGCCGCACCGAGGCTGATTTGCGCGGTAGCTTGAACAATGACAGTTTGTCAGAGGATGAGATCCGCCAGATTGAAGCGGACCGTGAAAAGGCCGAAGCCTCTGCTGAACTGCGCGAGGACGATTATCAGCTGGCCTATGCCATCGATATTCTGAAAGGTCTAAGCGCATTGGGACCCAAGGAATAATTGGTTTCAGGAGCTATTTTGAAAACAGCCGCATAGAGATAGGCGGCTGTTTTATTTGTGATGGGTTCAGCGAAGTTGATGACAAGAAGCTGCCCGACGATGTCGCATGGCCGTCACACGACGCCCAAAGAGTTACAATTGACCCATAGGGGGGCAACCTGAGTGTTCTTTGCAGTCAATTGGTGCTGGTTATTCTGCGGGCGTCACCATTGTGGAAACGCGGGTCCGTTTTTTGCGTGCTCTTTTATGGCTGGCTTTGATCATTTCCGCCCATTCTCGGAAGAGGTAGGCAATGATCGCAATTGCGTTTTTGTCCTCAACACCGATTTTAAGCGCACCCATCGGAGCATCGCACTTTTTGCCCTGTTTCCGTTTTGGAAACAAATTAGAGATGTGTGATCATTCAAAAAAACCTGCAAGCGTAGCGCGAAGCCCTCTTTTAGGCTGAGTTTCGATTGGAGATGTTTGGACCACAACATCTTGAACAGTGGTAGCGTCATGTGATGTTTTAATCATGTTTTGAAGAATGGACGCACCACGTGCGCCTTGTGCGTCACTTTCAACAGGTGAAAACAACGCGAGGCTTAGGTAATGGCCGTCGATTTTGGTCGCCGTACGTAGATGCGTTTTGGGCAGACCAAGCGGCTGTTTTCTGTTGTCGCACGCACAACCTCTGGTCCACCTTCGGTTATTGTCTCGATCTTGGTTGTGTCACTGGCGTTCATGATGTCATCCAAGCTAACGCCGTTGGCTTTGCTCTTGGCGACACTAGCAGTCAGCAACCCAATTGGTGCATCGAGCGCACCATTCTCTGCGTCTAATAAATCACATCGCGCCATAGCAGCAAAGTTTTGCATCAGGCTGGATGGTTCGATGCAATACCCAGAAGGTGGCACAAGCGTGACAGCACCTTTAGCCATCTGCGCTTTGAGCAATGGCACCATAGGTGTCGCTTCTGGTTTTAAGTCTTTTGCCTTTTCTAGTAAGCTAAATGACGTCCCTTCAGCGCAGGCTGACAACGTTAGAAACGTTGCCAGCTCCAGAATGGTCTTTTTACAGATCCCAGTATTCATGACGCTCATTTTTTGCACCTGGATGTGTGACAGCGCCTTTGTATGCGCCACCCACCAACTGTGCGTATTTCCAAAGTGCACCCGCGCCGTAGATTGTGTCGCGTGGGCCTTTCCAGTTTGCTTTGCGTTCGGCAAGCTCTTCGTCAGTCAACGCAACGTCGAGTGTGCCTTCAATAGCGTTGAGCGTAATAACATCGCCGTCTTTAAGCAATGCAATCGGACCACCGTGCGCAGCTTCTGGGCCAACGTGGCCAACGCAGAAACCGCGTGTTGCGCCGCTGAACCGACCGTCAGTTATCAGCGCAACTTTCTTGCCCATACCTTGGCCAGAAAGGGCAGCCGTTGTTGCCAACATTTCGCGCATACCAGGACCACCAGCTGGGCCTTCGTTGCGAATAACGAACACGTCACCTTCTTCATAGGTGCGGTTTTGTACAGCTTCAAACGCGTCTTGTTCGCATTCAAATACGCGGGCAGGGCCAGTGAATAACTGGTGCTGCGCGTCCATTCCCGCTACTTTAACAATCGCACCTTCAGGGGCTAGGTTGCCTTTAAGGCCGACAACGCCACCAGTTTTGGTTAGTGGTGTTGCGACTGAGTAGATGACTTTTCCATCGGCTTGGCGCGTGATTTTATCCAACTCTTCACCCATCGAATTGCCAGTAACTGTCATGCAATCTTCGTGAATAAGACCAGCTTTGCGCAACTCGTTCATTACAACTGGAACGCCACCAGCTTCGTACATGTCTTTTGCTACATACTGCCCGCCTGGCTTAAGATCGACGAAGTAAGGTGTGTCGCGGAAGATTTCGCAAACATCATCGAGAAAGAAGTCGATGCCAGCTTCGTGCGCCATTGCTGGTAAGTGTAAACCAGCGTTGGTTGATCCACCAGTACAGGCAACAATACGCGCCGCGTTTTCGAGTGCTTTGCGTGTGACGATGTCACGTGCGCGGATGTTCTTTTCAATCAAGTTCATGACCGCAGCACCAGATGCTTGGGCATATTCATCGCGTGAAGTGTATGGTGCAGGTGCGCCAGATGAGTTTGGCAATGCAAGGCCGATAGCTTCAGACACACAGGCCATCGTGTTGGCTGTGAACTGACCGCCACATGCGCCAGCAGATGGGCATGCTACGCGCTCCAGTACTTCTAGCGCGGCTTCGGTCATTGTGCCATTTTGGAAGTTACCAACCGCTTCGAACATGTCTTGAACAGTCAGGTCACGGTCTGCGAATTCTGCAGGTACGTCAGCGCCTTTAGGCGCTTTGCCTGGAAGGATAGAGCCACCGTACAAGAAGACGGATGGAACGTTTAAACGCAGCATCGCCATCATCATGCCCGGTAGAGACTTATCACAACCGGCAAGGCCAACCAAAGCATCGTAGCAGTGGCCGCGCATTGTAAGTTCAACGGTATCAGCAATTGCTTCACGCGATGCCAAAGAAGAGCGCATGCCTTCGTGGCCCATCGCGATACCGTCTGTCACGGTGATTGTGGTGAATTCGCGTGGTGTGCCTTGGGCTCCCGAAACGCCAACTTTAACAGACTGTGCCTGACGGTTTAGGGAGATGTTGCAAGGCGCCGCTTCGTTCCAACATGTTGCCACGCCGACCAAAGGCTGGTGAATTTCTTCTTCAGTCATGTTCATCGCGTAATAGTAAGAACGGTGCGGTGCGCGCGCTGGTCCTTCGGTGACGTGACGGCTTGGCAGTTTGGATTTGTCGAATTTACCTGCAGACATAGGTTCTCTCCCCTAAAAAGATGTTTGCACTGGCATACCCAAGGGGCCGCTTCGCTGCAAGCGTCACATCAGCGGTTGACCCTCCTTGTGGGTCTTGATTAAATTTTAAGACTGAAGTTAAGGATGATTGGCCATGTGGACGTTCGATTACAGTGCACACAGGGCTTTTGTTGCACCAGCGGTGGAAAAATCCCAAATTTGGCGACTGATTGTTGGCATGTTTTTGATCGTCGGGGTCTTTATTGGTCTTGGGTCCCTAATCTACACACTTATATTGCAAGCGCTGACTTCTTTGAGCGTGGGCATCGATGTTGCGAACGTCCTGTCCCTTTTGTTCAGCTTTGGAGCCGCCAGCGTTGGTGTTTTTGCTACGGTCTATTTTGTGCATAATTGTCAACCTGGCGCTATTTTTGGGCCTATTCGTGCGACATTGGCCCATTTCTATTTGGTTGCTTTAGCCATGACTGCTCTGCTTGTGGCTTTGGCAGTGTTGCCGCCATGGGGATTTGATGAACCGTTGATTGCTAATCGGGCATTCTGGCCGTGGCTGCTGGTGCTGCCGATTGCGCTGATTAGTGTCCTGATTCAAGCAAGCGCGGAAGAAATTTTGTTCCGTGGGTACCTTCAGCAACATCTTGGAGCCCGCTTTTCGTCACCTTGGATTTGGATGGTGCTGCCATCTGTTTTGTTCGGTTTTGCCCACTACGACCCCCAAGGCGCTGGTGAAAACGCATGGATTGTCGTGGCATGGGCCACCTTTTTTGGGATTGCGATGGCTGATCTTACGGCGCGTGCTGGTAATTTGGGGCCTGCTTTGGCCGTTCATTTTGTGAATAACATAACCGCATTATTGATAGTCGCGATGCCTGATGAATTTGGTGCGGCGGCGCTTTTTGTTCTGCCATTCGATTTGTCGGATGTTGAAATGATCCGCGCATGGTTGCCCGTTGATTTTGCCACAACCTTCGTAATGTGGTTGGTTGCAAGACTTATAATACAGCGTTGATTGCATTTATCGCGCTGTCAGATTATCTGAAGTACAACAGACCCCAAAGGGACCAAAGGTATGAACTGGATTTCCAACTACGTCCGGCCGCGGATTAACTCAATTTTCTCACGTCGCGAAACGCCTGATAACCTTTGGACCAAGTGCAAAGAGTGTGGCACGATGCTATTTCATCGTGAAATGTCGGACAACCTGAACGTCTGCACCAGCTGTGGTCACCACATGGCTATAACGCCGCGTGATCGATTTATTTCTTTATTTGATGGTGGCATTTATGCTGAAATAAATGTGCCGAACCCAATTGACGACCCTCTGACATTCCGCGATCAGAAAAAATATCCTGATCGTATGAAGGCGGCACAAAAAAGCACTGGCGAAAAAGACGCGATGCTGGTTGGCACCGGTGATATTGGTCGCACGCGGATTGTGGCAGCTGCGCAAGATTTCTCGTTCATGGGTGGTTCTATGGGCATGTATGTGGGCAACGCTATCATTGCAGCCGCTGAAGCTGCAGTTAAAGCTAAATGCCCATTGATTTTGTTTTCAGCCGCTGGTGGCGCGCGCATGCAGGAAGGCATTTTGTCATTGATGCAAATGCCACGCTCAACTGTTGCGATCCAGATGCTGAAAGAAGCAGGGCTTCCGTACATTGTTGTCCTAACGCACCCAACAACAGGTGGCGTTACTGCAAGTTATGCAATGTTGGGCGATGTGCATATCGCTGAACCAAACGCGTTAATCTGCTTTGCTGGTCCACGTGTTATCGAACAAACCATTCGTGAAAAATTACCAGAGGGGTTCCAGCGTGCGGAATACTTATTGGATCATGGTATGATGGATCGTGTGACGCCGCGTACTGAAATGCGTGGAGAGTTAATAACGATTGTTCGGATGCTGATGGGCATGAGCCCAGAGATCAAAGGTGATTTGCCAGCACCAGAGCTAGAAACAGCTGACGCCGAAAAATGAGTGGAACAACATCTGACGCAATTCTTGCGCGTATGATGGCCTTGCACCCAAAGATCATTGATCTGACTTTGGACCGCGTTTGGCGTTTACTTGAGGCCTTGGGAAATCCTCAAGACGATCTACCACCTGTGATTCATATCGCCGGAACCAATGGCAAAGGGTCGACCCTAGCGATGATCCGTGCGGGTTTAGAGGGCGCGGGACAACGTGTTCACGCCTATACATCCCCGCACCTTGCGCGGTTTCATGAACGTATCCGAGTTGCAGGTTCATTGATCACCGAAGATGCGCTGACTGATATTCTGGACGAGTGTTACGCGGCAAATAACGGTGAGACGATCACGTATTTTGAGATTACGACCTGTGCTGCAATCTTGGCGTTTGCTCGTACTCCTGCAGATTACACTTTGCTTGAGGTTGGCTTGGGTGGTCGTGTTGATGCGACCAATGTTTTTGCCAAACCTGCACTTACAATCATTACACCTGTGTCGTTCGATCACCCGCAGTTTTTGGGCAATACGGTTGCAGAAATCGCAGGTGAAAAGGCCGGTATCTTGAAGCGCTGTGTGCCTGCGATCATAACACGTCAACCCGACGATGCGATGGAAGTCATTGAGGCGCGCGCTGAACGTTTGGGTGCGCCAATGCTTGTTCAAGGCCAACATTGGGATGCATGGGAAGAACGTGGTCGTTTGATTTATCAGGATGAAACGGGCCTATTGGATTTGCCGCCGCCTGCATTGATGGGTGCGCATCAATTCCAGAATGCGGGGACGGCAATTACAGCCTTGCGCCACCTTGGTTTTGGTGAAGATGCCTGTGAAGCGGTTCCAATAAATGTGACGTGGGCTGCGCGCATGCAAAATTTGTCTCATGGTCCATTGATTGATGCAGCACCTGATGCAGAATTCTGGTTGGATGGTGGTCATAATGCTGCATGTGCTGGTACTTTGGCGGAAACGTTGACGCGATTGCCAACGCGGCCAACTCATCTGATTTGCGGGATGCTGAACACCAAGGACATCAGTGGTTATTTGGAGCCATTAGTGCTGCACGCTGCAAGTCTAACCGCGGTCTCCATTCCAGATGAGGTAAATACGTTGCCTGCAGGGGTAACTGCAAAGGCAGCGCGAGATGTTGGCATGGATGCGAATGAAGCGGATAGCGTAATGTCAGCAGTTGAGGTGATTTTAGCCAGGCAATCTGATGCGCGAATTTTGATCTGTGGGTCACTTTACCTCGCCGGAGCTATTCTGCGCGAGAACGGTTAGTTCTTTTCTCGATCTAGACCGATTCATCAGGATGTTGATCTGCGTATATGTAGTTTCATTTACAATAAAACAGGTGGCATGAAGCTGCCTGCATGGTTCCTGGGGAAAGCAGTATGAAACGGCGCGAAGAAAATGTGTTCACGTTTGACTGATCTTTTGGTTCGACCCAATAAGGCTATTCTTCAAACATGAAATTGATGATCGTAGCGGCCTTCTTGATCGTTACGATTGGGCTTATACTGATACAGTCGGATCCCACACCAAATCGATTGGCTGGTGACGAGGACGAACTCACAGAGATGACCAAGTCTGCTGCTTTGATTGATGCGCCATCGGCCACATATTCAAATTCTGAATCTGCTGTCACACGCTCTGAGACATAGTTGTTGTCTGTTGGTGGCGCTGCGCGTTCCGAAGATGTTAGCAAGTTGTTGCGCCAACCTATTCGCCTGAATGGCTCTAGTCGAGATATTCGTGCGTTATCAAGCGATGTCTTGGCTAAGTTTGGCTATAGCGTTGGTGCAGATGATCGCTTGCATGGACTTCTTGTCCAGGCATTGGCTGAAGGTCAGTCTGGCGCCTATATCTATGCATTGTTGAATTCTGTGTTGACACGTGGGGACTTTAGAGCGCCCAGTCGCATTGACGATGTCATGGGGCCGTTTCAATACGGATGCTTTGCCTCAAGAGCTGGTTGTTCAGTACAACAACTAAACTAGCTGTCAGGTCGTTCGCCCCATCCATCACTTTGCATTTCGCGCAACCGCGATGCGGTGCGTTCAAACTCGAACGTTCCTTCGCCTTCTAGATATAACATTTCTGGAGATGCGGCGGCTGAACAGATCAGGCGAACGCGTGCTTCATAAAGGGCATCGATGAGTGTGACAAAGCGTTTCGCCTCATTGAAATTATCGCGCGAGAGACATGGTATATCGTCGATCAAAAGAACTTTGACTGCTTCTGCTACTGCCAAGTAGTCTGCCGGTCCCAACGGTTTGCCACACAGCTCAAAAAACCCCGTACGGGCGATGCCATTGCGAAACTGGGGTAGCATGACGTCACGGCCTTTGACGCACAGTGTTAGTGGCTCTGATGGGCCACCAGTCAGATCATTCCACACACTGTCCATGGCCACGTGAGCTTGTGCGTTGGACGGCGTGAAATAGATTTGGGACCCTGAAAGACGATCTTGTCGGTAATCTGTCGGGCTGACCAACTCCCAAAGGTTCATCTTGTCTTTGATCAGACCGATGAAGGGTAAGAACGCTTCGCGGTTTAACCCATGTTTGTATAGATCATCGGGCAGGCGGTTAGAGGTGGTGATGATAACAACCCCAGCATCAAACAATGCCTCAAACAGGCGGCCAACGATCATAGCATCTGTGATGTCTGTGATCTGCATTTCATCGAATGCTAGAACCTTTACCTGCGCTATGACTGCGGCCGCGACAGGCGCAATTGGATCGTCGACACCAGTAGCGCGAGCGGCATGCATTGCGGCCTGAATTTCCTGCATGAAGGCATGAAAGTGGACACGCCGGACCGGCACATCACCGAGGTTCTGTGCAAATAAATCCATGAGCATTGATTTACCGCGCCCAACCCCGCCCCATAAGTAAAGACCCATTGGTGGTTCGAGAGCTTTGCGAAACCAACCTGTTTTGACAGGTTGAGATACCTCGGCACGGATACGTTCGAATTCCGGTAGAACGGCTTCTTGTGCGGGATCGGGGTTTAGGCTCCCGTCCGCTATTAGATCCGCATAAATTTGGATTAAGGTGGTCATATGAAGGACATACATTGGGCGCAGATTTATTGAAAGATCGCTGTTGGTGATGTGTTCATAATAAATGCTGAATTGACCTGTGGGGTATTAGGCGTAACGTGGCATGAAAAAAAGCCAAGGACACAGATGCAAAAACGTACATCCATAATGAACCCCGTCTTATTGGTGGGCTGTTTGATTATCATGGTCAGCTTTGCAGTGCGCGCGTCCTTTGGGGTTTTCCAAATTCCAATCGCTGAAGAGTTCAATTGGCTACGCAGCGAGTTTTCTTTGGCTATCGCGATTCAAAATTTGGCATGGGGTATTGGGCAACCGATATTTGGGGCTATCGCAGAAAAGATTGGTGATCGCAAAGCCATCATTATTGGTGCGCTTGTGTACGCCTTGGGCATGGTGATGTCCGCCAATGGTGTGACGCCGGGTGAGCATCAAGCCTATGCGTGGCTTGTTGGGTTTGGGATTGCAGGTACGGGTTTTGGCGTGATCTTGGCGATTGTTGGCCGTGCGTCTTTGGATGAAAACCGATCGATGTCTTTGGCCATTGCTACCGCAGCTGGCAGTGTTGGACAGGTGTTTGGTGCACCTTTGGCTGAGTACTTGATGACACTGATGACATGGCAATCGGTTTTCATAGTTTTCGCTGCCGCCATCGTTTCCTTGATATTTGCACTGCCATTGATGCGTGCGCCGGTGATGGTAAGCAAAGCGGAATTGGAAGAAAGCCTTGCCCAAATTTTGATCAAAGCGTTCAAGGACCCATCATATACGCTGATTTTTTTAGGGTTCTTTTCTTGTGGCTATCAGCTGGGGTTTATCACGGCGCACTTCCCAGCATTTGTGACGGAAATGTGTGGTCCTATCATGGCAGGCGGTGTGCTGCATAGCATGGGTATCACAACGGCATCTGCATTAGGAGCGATCGCCATTTCATTGATCGGTGCGGCTAACATTTTTGGTACTTTGGCTGCTGGGTGGGCTGGAAATCGATACTCCAAAAAGCATCTTTTGGCAGGTGTATATCTGGGTCGAACAATCATTGCAGGATTGTTTATCTTGTTTCCTATTACACCGCTTTCAGTTGTCATTTTTTCAGTTGCTATGGGGTCACTCTGGTTGGCAACGGTGCCGTTAACGTCTGGTTTAGTCGCACACATTTACGGTCTTCGTTATATGGGAACGCTGTATGGCATCGTGTTTTTCAGTCACCAGTTGGGAAGCTTTCTTGGTGTTTGGTTGGGTGGTCGCCTTTACGATATGTACGGCGATTATACTGCTGTTTGGTGGATTGGTGTAGGGGTGGGAGCCTTCAGTGCGGTTGTACATCTGCCAATCCGCGAACGCCCTCTCGCAGTCGCTGCTTAACTTTGTGCAGACATAGCTTTGCGAATAATTTCTAACACTTGCGTTGGGTGGGTATAGGGTAAGCCATGGCCCGCATTGTTTACGATCACTTGCACGGTCGTTGGTGACCAGCTTGTTAAGGTGTCAGCGGCTGTAAGTGGGATTACTGCATCGTCGCGTCCCCAGATGGCCAGCACCGGAAGACCCGCATGGTGAATTGCGTTGTGTTCCTCTTGTTGGGATTTGCCGAGCAATCCGCGCATGCTAGACAATACTGCAGGTACAAAGCCGCGATGGCGCAACTCGCGTTCTTGTTGATCAGAGATTTTGGGAACATGTGTGGGCAGTTTTCGTTCTGCCTGAATGCCTCTACGCAATTCGTTTGGGTAAAACGCTAGCATCAGCCAATCACCAATAATTGGCGTGCCCACGATGAACTTCACAAGTTTTCCAGATACAATTTCCATTCCAGCTGGTGCCAATAAGACTAATTGGCCGATACGTTCAGGCTGCGTTGCTGCAAAAGCCGATGCAATGGCACCCCCCATTGAATAGCCAACAATTGAAATTGTGCCTGTGATGTCTTCGTGTCGTAGAAGGTCATCTAATTGTTGTGTAAAGAAGGCCTCGTTCTGTTTGCCTCGTGGCCTGTCAGAGTACCCGCGACCGTACAAATCATATGTTAAAACTCGGCACCCCATCAATGCTAAGCCTTTTGATAAACTGCCCCAAACGATAGACGGAGTTGTTAAGCCGTGAATGCAGACAACGATTGGTCCGCGTTTTGGGCCAAACCATTCGTAATGCGTGATCCCCTGTGACAGATGCGCGAACTGGCCAGAGGCAGTGTCGCGATCAGTCGAATTCATAGAGCGGCGCGTCAGTTCAACTATCAAAGGGATTGCGATAAAGGCACCCAATATCAAGCAGCTCCACATCACTGCTTGGCTCTCCAGCGATCCAAAATAAAACGGCTGGTCATCAGATCGAGATGTGCGCCACCACCGTTCTTGAACAAAGTGATTTCGTCGTCTGACTGGCGGGTGAAATTTGAAATATTATAGTAGTCTGCAACGATATCGTTGGCCGATATTGCGCCCGCCTCAGTTGGTATTTTAATTTCACCGATGTGCCCGACAGTTGTGTCTATGCTGTCTACAAAAATGCGTGAGCGCTGTAGTGCTGCATTGTCTACTTCGCGCATGTCCGGACGGTATGCGCCGATAAGGTCGATGTGTTGGCCTGCTTGCAACCACTCGCCTTTGATTAATGGTTGGGTCGACATGGTCGCGGAGGTGACGATGTCTGCGTTGCGCACTGCGTGTTCTAAATCGGTGGCAACAGAAAGTGTGGGGCGTTCGACTGCCATCAACTCAGCGTTTTTTGTTGTGCGGTTCCAGACTGTGAACTGGGCGTTTGGAAAGGCTGCGCTGTATGCGTCATGCAGTGAGCGGCCTACCGTGCCTGCGCCTACAATCAAAATGTTGCGGCTGTTAGGACGTGCTAGGCGGCGTGCCGCCGTTATGCTGTCGCCAGCTGTTTTCCATTTGGTTACGAGATGAAAATCAACGATGGCTTCTAAAGTACCATCGGTATCGGAATATAAATTCACGCCACCGTTGACCACCGGTTTAGATGCAGATGGATTGTTTGGAAAAATCGTTGCGGTCTTAACGGCGATGCCCAGTCCATCGATCCAAGCTGAGCGGCTTAGTAAAGTGTCTGAGCCACGATACAAAAATGTGTCTCCAATTTCTGCTTTGGGTAGGTTGTGCCCGGTGGCCAACGCATCGGTTAGACCAATCCAGCCAAGGAGCGCTTCTCCCTCTTCAAATGGTATAAACGGAACAGAGGTCATTTTGCTTCGGCTTCGGTCAATAGCCCTTCAGCCACAAGACGATCTGCCCAACCCTGAGGGTGTTCAAACAAATGCGTTTTCCAACCGCGTGCATCGGCGGCAGCGACGTTGTCGGTGCGATCATCCGCAAAAATCAATTCGTCGCCAGACAAGCCAGAACCATCTTCGAGCATTTGGTAAATCAATGCGGCTGGTTTGATGACACCCATATGACCAGAGATAAAATCACGGTCAAATTTGCGCATGAATGGGTATGTCTCTGCCGCCAGATCGTAAGTCTGAATGCCAAAGTTCGTTAGAGAGAAAACTGGAATGCCTTTGGCCTGCAATGCATACATCAGACGTTCTGAATGTGGGATCAAAGGGGCGGCCATTTCAATCCAGCGGTCCTGCCAGATTTGTAACTCATCAGCCCAGTCTGGGTTGTCTTTCGCTGTTTGATCCAGCGTCTCTTTAAACGGTGCCCCAGCATCAATCCGGTCGTTCATTCCGTGCAAATCAACAGCGGCAAAAAAACCGCGACGGCATTTTTCGCCAATAACGCTGTCAAAAAACTGTTCGGGCTGCCAGCCTATGAATACATTTCCAATGTCAAAAACGACGGCTTTGATTGTCATGGAGGTCTTCCTATT
>JABGTH010000319.1 GCA_018647275.1 Paracoccaceae bacterium | reverse complement strand
ATTCCCATAGGTTAACCTAGCGTCCTATGTTGACCTTGACGCTATTTTTTGACCAACTAAGTCAACTGTGAGAGGCCAGAATATGTACACACCAGCAATCACCGGCACTGGGGTTTTCACCCCTAAAAACACAATCAGTAACGCCGAGTTGGTGAAGTCGTTCAACGCATATGTGGACAAATTCAACCTCGAACACGCAGGTCAAATTGAATCAGGTGACGTCGCACCGCAGTCACATTCATCTGAAGAATTCATAGTCAAAGCATCTGGCATTCATAGTCGTTATGTTATTGATAAGGATGGAATTTTAGACCCTGACGTGATGCACCCTTTGATGCGTCAGCGCGAAGATCATGAACCATCGTTGATGGCCGAAATGGCGTTGGATGCTGCCCTAAAGGCACTTAAGGCTGCAGGCAAGACTCCAGCTTCTATAGACGCCGTAATCTGCGCTGCCTCTAACCTAGAACGCGCCTATCCAGCCGTTGCCATCGAGATCCAAGAGCTACTTGGCATCAAAGGCTTTGCTTTTGACATGAATGTTGCCTGCTCATCCGCAACTTTTGGCCTGCAATTGGCCGCCGATATGATCAAAAGTGGAAGCATTTCTAGTGCCTTAGTGGTAAATCCTGAAATCTGTTCAGCCCACCTAGAGTGGCGGGATCGCGATTGCCACTTCATCTTTGGAGATGTTGCAACTGCCACGCTTGTTCAACGATCAGAAGATGCCAGTGGCCCATATTTTGAGATAAAATCAACACGTTGCGCGACAGACTTTTCGAACAACATCCGAAACAACAACGGCTTTTTGCGCCGTTCCCGCCCAGACGGCACAGCCGATCGTCGCGACATGCAGTTCATGCAAAACGGGCGCAAAGTGTTCAAGGAAGTGTTGCCAATGGTCAGTGCCCACATCGGGTCACACATGAACGACGAAGGCATACAAGCCACTGATTTAAAACGTCTTTGGCTACACCAGGCCAACAAGTCCATGAACGACTTTATCGGTAAAAAGGTGCTGGGACGCATCCCTGAAGACGGTGAACAACCCAACATCTTGCAAGACTATGCAAACACTTCCTCAGCCGGATCAATCATCGCATTCTCAAAGTACTCCAATGACTTAGATGATGGCGACTATGGTCTAATCTGTTCGTTCGGTGCAGGGTATTCCGTGGGATCAGTGATCGTTCAGCGCCGCGGCTAACGCATCTACTTCTGGGATACGCGTTTGTTGGTTTCTTGAACCGTTTCAACACGTTCTGAATAGCGATCAACCAAATAGTCGGACCGTCCACGCACCATCCAAGTGAACTTGGTCAGCTCTTCCATCACATCAACGATGCGGGAATAAAATGGCCCCTCTGGCAAACGCCCTTTGCCGTCAAATTCAAGCCAAGCCTTTGGAATACTTGATTGATTAGGGATCGTCACCATTCGCATCCAACGCCCTAAAATGCGCATCTGGTTGACGGCATTGAACGATTGCGACCCACCACAAACCTGCATGATTGCCAAGGTCTTGCCCTGCGTCGGACGAATACCACCCTGCCCCGAAAGTGGAATCCAATCGATCTGGGTTTTCATCACACCCGTCATCGCACCGTGGCGTTCTGGGCTGGACCAAACCATTCCCTCCGACCAAATCGCAAGTTCACGTAATTCAACAACTTTTGGGTGTTCTACGTTTTCATCATCAACCAACGGTAACCCCGTCGGATCATAGATTCGGGTTTCGCAGCCCAAGTGTTTCAAAACGCGGGCTGATTCTTCGACTGCCTTGCGCGAATAACTTACACCGCGCAGCGACCCATACAGCAATAAGATTCGTGGTGGGTGCCCATCGTCTTCCGGAGCCCGCAGCGCATCACTGTCGATTTTGGACAGGAGCCCTTCGTCTAGTGCCGGCAGTTCTGAGTCAGCCATTTTCATCTTCCAGGTGCAGCTTCATAACTGTTAGAACCTGCTGTAGCTGAGTTGTCTCGTTCAGCAAACGCTTGGCCTCATTTACCGTAAGGATACCATCTTCTATCGGCTGATCACACTCAGGCAATAACATTGCAAGCCTCTGAATTAATGCATTGATATACGAATTCACTCCACCTTTTCGCAGAGAATTTGATCGAGGGCTTTCGTGTGCAAAGGTGAGCACTTGTGATGTACGGATAGCCGGCAGCTTTTTCCAAATTGATGACAGCACCAATCTGCATAAAACGGTCGCTGGGCTCAGGATGATCAGAATAATAGCGACCCAAAGTCGACTTGGATTTCCTAGTCAATTCGCATGCAGGTTCGATACCAACATCCTT
>JABGTH010000274.1 GCA_018647275.1 Paracoccaceae bacterium | reverse complement strand
TTTCAATCAGGAACGCCACTTCTACTCACGAGACAATTTCAAGCTCAATCGAAGCGCTGCTCTTACTGAGTGGCGCCAACTATTGAGTGCATAGATTCAGGCTGCGCTAGCAATCTGATGCGAGTTCTCATTCGTCTGACAGCACCACTCTATTTATTTGTGGTAGCCGACATTGGTGTCTCGACACTGGCAAAGCTCTCCACAAGACAGGAGCTTGCGACAGGATAATGAGTTGCATTCTGCTGGCGCAGTCCCCATCGCGTTTTTGATTCCTCGCAATTTTTTGTCAAAAATCGGATAAGCGCGCTAATGTTAGCGTCATATCTTGACGTCCAAATTCCAAGTGTTGAGGTTTCTGCCTGTTGAGCTAAGGACTGCATTGCGGTTGGTAAAAATGAAACATGACGACAAATTGGGCCGCTTTAAATCGGTTCAGTCATCAGGTTTCAAAGGCGAAATCTTTCAACGTTTGCTCTTTAATTTCGATTGAAAAGCCTGCCCCGGTCGGAGGCATATATGCGGCGTTCTTGATCTTGCAGGGTGACACAAAATGTTCGTGCAGGTGATCGACATATTCGATGACGCGACCATCTTTTTTGCCGGAAACCGCAATATAGTCGATCATTGAAAGGTGCTGTACGTATTCACACAAGCCTACACCCCCTGCATGTGGCCAAACTGGCAGATCGAACTTGGCGGCAAGCAACAGTACAGCTAATACTTCGTTCAACCCACCCATGCGACAGGCGTCGATCTGGACAATATCGATGGCACCGCTTGCGATGAGTTGCTTAAAGATTATCCGATTTTGACACATTTCGCCTGTCGCGACCTTGATCGGTGCGACGGCTTTGCGGATAGCGGCATGGCCCAAAATGTCATCAGGGCTTGTTGGCTCTTCAATAAAGAAAGGGTTGGCAAACGCGAGATCACTCACCCATGAGATAGCCTCGTCTACCTCCCAAACCTGATTGGCATCAATCATCATTTTTATATCATCACCGAGGGCTTCGCGTGCAATCGTGAGCCGCCGGATATCGTCTGCGCGATCGCGGCCGACCTTCATCTTAACGTGGGTAAAACCTGCTTCTCGGGCTTCAATGCAAAGGCGACGCAACTTATCGTCGGGATACCCCAACCAACCAGCGGATGTTGTATAACAGGGGTAGCCATTTTGTTTTAGGTCCGCGATGCGGTTTTCTTTTCCGTCTTGTGCGCGGCGTAGAATATCTATCGCCTCGTCGGGTGTGAGCTGATCGGTCAGGTATCTAAAATCGACAATGCCCACGATTTGCTCGGGCGTCATTTCTGCGACCAGTTGCCAAACCGGTTTATCATCGGCCCGCGCCCACAGATCCCACAAGGCATTGACGACAGCACCCGTTGCGAGGTGCATGGCGCCCTTGTCGGGGCCAATCCAGCGTAGCTGACTGTCTCCAGTTAAGCGCCGCCAAACCCCAGCTGGATCTTGCTTTAAGTCCTGAAGCGTAAGACCAACGATGAGGTGCTTCATGGCCGCAATGGCAGCACAGCAGATTTCATTCCCTCGTCCAATCGTAAATGTAAGACCGTGGCCCGACAATCCATCTGTATCTGTCTCTAGAATCACATAGGCGGCAGAGTAGTCGGGATCTGGGTTCATTGCGTCTGATCCGTCAAGCGATTGCGATGTCGGAAAGCGCAGATCAAGGGTCTGCAGCCCGGTGATTGTGGTCATGATATGTTCCAATCAGTCTTGTGATATGGTTTGTTGCTGGCGGCCAAGGCCTTCGACTTCCAAGGCCACCTTGTCACCTGAAACCAGGTAGCGTGGAGGGGACATACCCATGCCAACACCGGGTGGGGTTCCGGTGGAAATGATGTCACCCGGCTGTAACGACATAAAGCGACTGAGGTAGGACACCAGAAAGGCCACACCATAGACCATTGTTCTGGTCGATCCGTCCTGCACCGTCTTGCCGTTGACTGTCAGCCACATAGACAAATCTTGCGGGTCCCGCACTTCGTCTTTTGTCACAAGCCATGGACCAATCGGGCCGAATGTGTCCGCCGATTTACCCTTGGTCCATTGGCCTTCATGTTCGATTTGAAATGCGCGTTCCGACACATCATGCACGGTGCAATAGCCCGCCACATATTCTAGTGCATCAGCCTCGGTGACGTATTTCGCTTCGCGGCCAATTACGACCCCGAGTTCGACTTCCCAGTCTGTCTTGGTTGAACCGCGAGGGATCCGAACGTTGTCATTGGGGCCACAGATGGCCGATGTTGCTTTCATAAAAATGATCGGTTCGGGCGGGACAGTCGCGCCAGTTTCAGCTGCGTGGTCGGAATAGTTCAGTCCAATGCAAATGAACTTGCCTGTACCGGTCACCGGTGGTCCTATGCGCGGATTGCCGGACACCTCTGGCAACAGGCTTGTGCCCTTCTTACCAAGCTCTGCAAGGTTCAACGGATCGAGTGTCGCACCACTGAGATCTGGAACCACTCCGCTCAGATCGCGCAGCGTTCCACTAGCATCAATCAGACCAGGCTTTTCGAATCCAGGCGCACCAAAACGTATAAACTTCATAGTATTTCCTTGGGTAAATTTAGATCGTCCAGCCACCGTCGATGGCATAGGCCTGACCCGTGGTGTAAGATGCGCCGGAGAGATACACGACAAGGTCGGCGATTTCTTCGGGCGTTCCGATGCGCCCTATAGGTTGACGCGCAACAAATTCTGCATGGTTTTTCTCGTAATTGCCGTTGGCCCCAAGGCGCGCTTGTAAAGAGGGGCTTTCGACTGTGCCCGGACAAATCGCATTACATCGGATGCCACGGGTCACAAAATCCGACGCGATAGATTTTGTCAGTCCGATAACGGCCGCTTTTGAGATCGTATAGGCCGCACGGTTTGGCACGCCTTTGATACTAGAAGCCACCGAAGACATATTGATGATAGCGCCATCGCCGCGTTCTAGCATGCCGGGCAAAATGGCCTGCACCATTCGGACCATAGAGCGCACATTCAGGTCGAGAGCGAAATCAAGATCCGCCTCTGGCATTTCCAGAACAGACCCCGAATGAACCACCCCCGCACAGTTGAAAAGAATGTCGCACGTGCCAATTGATTTGCAAATTTCTGCGACTTGCGAAGCATTCAACACATCCAGTTTATGACATTCAATTCCATGTACGTTTGAAAGTTCTGAAAGGGTGTCTTCATTGATGTCCGTTGCGATCACACGCGCGCCGGATTCTGCCAATTTGATTGCAGCGGCCCTGCCTATTCCTTGTCCCGCCGCTGTCACCAGAGCAGTCTTTGATGTTAGATTAGTCATTTTCTGTACTTTCTAGGTTGATCCGTGGAAACCAGGTGGCAGCGCAATCGCGCCAAAGCGCCGCTTGTTGCGATCGACTGAGACCTCGTGATTTGGCCCAAGACACGAGGCGCGCCTCCCAGATCCGTTCGGGCGCAGTCAATTGCGCTACCGGAAAATTACTGGCAGCCATCAGGCGGTCCGAACCAAACAGTTCAAGCGCAAAGTCCATTGTTTCAAACAGAACTTCGTCGTGCGGCATTTCGGAAAACGGTTCGATCAAACCAGACATCTTGGTTGCGACGTTGGGGCGTCTGGCCAGATCTTGCAGCCCATTGCGCCATATCGGATCTGTCACCGCCGCTTTGGAGGGAAGGCCGCAGTGGTCTACAACAATT
>JABGTH010000317.1 GCA_018647275.1 Paracoccaceae bacterium | reverse complement strand
ACGATGGTTTGCACTTCATCATATTGTGTTTCATCAATTTGACCCGCGTCTTTGCGACCTTTGAGAACCGCGCGTATCAAATCATCCGTCAAGATCAGCTTGGCATCAGCCAGCCAGTCGAATTTGAGACCGATCGTCCCCTCTTCAATGGTGATCAAAACCTCGTCCCCATCGGTGCCCGCCAACTCGCCCTTAAAACGGCGGCGACCGTCGATCAACTGTTCGGTTTCAATCTTGGCCACATAGCCAATCCATTGGTCAAAATCTTTCAAGCGAGTCAAAGGACGATCAATGCCAGGGCTTGAAACTTCAAGCGTATAGGCTTCAATAATCGGATCTTCGACATCCATCAAAGCAGAAACTGCTGTGCTGATCTCAGCGCAGCCATCCACTTCCATCGTACCATCAGGCTTTTGCGCCATGATTTGCAACGTCGGGGTATTGCCGCTCATCAAACGTAAACGCACCACCTCATAGCCCAAACCCTCAATCATCGGGTTCAGGATCGTAAGCAGTCGCTGGTCCATTGCAGCCTTGGCAATTAGATCTGTCATAGATACCTTTCAGGCACAAAAAAACGGGCGCGCGGCCCGTGATGTTTTCCGGTGGAATTTCGGGGGTGGAAGCCGAAACGCCGCTATTGAGACCCCATTACAGAGTTTAACCGGCGGTTTCAATCCCAGAAGCGCGATTCTTTCAAAAGCTTCGCTGGCGCCAATCTCGACATAAGGCTATTTCAACACAGACACGAGCGCAGCACCTGCCCGGCCTTGTCACCGGGCGACATATTCTGCCTTGGCGGCTGGGTTATGCAGAGATCTTTACAAGCCAAGACGCACCCGATTTTCGCGTTATATTTGAAACAAAAAAGGCCTCGGAAAATCCGAGGCCTTTGATCTTTAAAACCCGACGGTCTTACGCAAACCACCAGCGCTCAGTTAAGCGGCTCGAGTCCATTTGCCAGATATTGCCGATATCTGGACCATGGGCCAATTTCGTAGAAGCCGCATCCACCGTATTTGCAAACATTGGAATAATAGTGCCACCTTCTTGCGACAAAAGCATTTGCATTTCGGTATATTGCTCCCGGCGCTTATTGCTGTCGAGTTCGGCACGGGCCGTCAGCAGCAGCTCTTGGAAACGGGCGTTTTCCCAATGGGTATCGTTCCAAGGCACACCGCTCTCATAAGCTGTTGAGAACATCCAATCTTCCGTTGCACGGCCAGACCAGTAACAAGCGCACCAACCTTTTTTCAGCCAAACGTTGGACCAATAGCCATCTGCTGGCTCTTGCACCACATTGATATTGATCCCAGCATTTTTGGCAGAGGCTTGATACAATTGTGACGCATCAACCGCACCGTTGAAGGCTGCATCTGAGGCCGAGAGATCAACGCTCAGCTCTGTCAAACCAGCCTCTTTCATATAGAATTTCGCCTTATCGCCATCAAATTCAAGCTGCGGGATATCGGTCGCAAGGTATTGGTTCGCAGGGCCAATTGGGTGATCGTTGCCAACCATGCCGTGACCTTGCAGGATTTTGTCAACCATCTCCTGACGATCCAGGCCATATTTCAGAGCCTTACGCACATTGATATCATCGAACGGCGCCTGGTTGGTCAACATTGGGAATGTGTAGTGCATGTTGCCAGTCACTTCAAAAATCTCAATGTTTGGATTGGCGCGCAACAATGGCTCAGTCTTAAAGTCAACACGGTTCACCGCATCCACCTGACCCGTCATCAAAGCATTCATCCGTGCGGAAGAATCATTGATCGCGATACATTCAATCTCATCAAACCAACCGGCACGGCCATCTTTATAATGGCTGTCCACACGGGTGAGCACGCAGCGCACGCCTGGATCGAAGCTAACGACTTTATAAAGCCCTGTGCCAATGCCTTTAGCAATGGCTTCGTCAATCATTCCAGCAGGATACATCAAGATATGATAATCAGACAGCAGGAATGGGAAATCAGCGTTGCCAGCAGCCAAAGTGAATTGGATCTGGTGATCATTCATCTTTTTCATAGTGGTGATCGCAGCCACGATCGGTTTCGCAGCGGATTTCGCACCTTCCTCAGTGTGCATATTCAAAGATGCAATAACATCGTCCGCACCAAAGGATTTGCCGTTGTGAAACGTCACACCTTTGCGTAGGTTAAACGTCCATGTTTTAGCATCTGAACTGGCTTCCCAGCTTTCTGCCAACTCACCTACGAGCTCACCCGAAGCCGTGACCTCTGTGAGGCAGTCAAACACGGTTCCATGGCCCATGTGGATCATGAATTGATCCGAATGCGTCCGGCCGTCGAAGCTGTCAGATGTGTTCGCACCATTCAAGCCCATGCGCAGCTTGCCACCGCGTTT
>JABGTH010000184.1 GCA_018647275.1 Paracoccaceae bacterium | reverse complement strand
CCCCGACTGAAGGCGTGATGGAATTAAATGGAAAACGTATCAGTGGGCCGGATGCGGACCGCGGTATGGTTTTCCAGCAAGGTGCTTTGTTTGAGTGGATGAGTGTACGTGAAAACGTAGGTTTTGGTCCCTCAATGAAGGGTATGCCAAAGAAGGACAAAGCAGAGATCGTTGATCACCTGCTGGACGTTGTTGGCTTGCAGGACTTCAAGGAAAAGGCGGTTTACGAACTGTCTGGTGGTATGCAGCAACGTGTGGCTTTGGCCCGCTGTCTCGCCAATGACCCAGATGTTATTTTGATGGATGAGCCGCTTGGCGCTTTGGACGCTTTGACGCGCGAAAAGATGCAGGGCTTGGTTCTGAAGTTGTGGAAAGAAACCGGCAAGACGATCATCTTGATTACCCACTCGGTTGAGGAAGCATTGCTTTTGGGCGAACGCCTGATTGTTATGGCCCCGCGCCCTGGTCGTATTCACAAAGAATACAATTTGCCGTTTGCTGAGATGGGCGTTGATGCCGATCTTCGTGAAGTCAAGAAACATCCGGATTTCGCTGTAAAGCGTGAAGAAATCCTCGAAATGATCTGGGACATGGAAGAAGAAATCATGGGCCGGACGGAGGAAGGCGCATGATCCCTCTTATCCTTTACGCTGGCATTTTTGTTGCAGCATTCTTCATCGTTCGCATGGTCACTGAAGGCCGTGGAACCAAAGACTATACATCTTTAAAGACAGTCACCTTCGGGGATGAAAGTGCTGTGCGTCCGAACCGCGCCGCCTCAATCATTTCGGTTTTTTCTGTGTTCTTCATGTGGGCGACCTTTACAGGGTCAGCATTGATCCCAAGCTTTTTGCACATGCCTGGTCCGTTTGAAGGTACCACAACCTTCAACTATACCGTCAAAAATGCAGCGGGCGAACAAGACGATGCGACTGTTACCGTCTTGGTGCGCCCGCAAGGCGAAGATGCGGTTAAGCCGGAAGTAGAGGTCGGTGACGGCTTTGCGAAGAATGACACCGCGATTGTGAACAAGTGGGGCACAAAGGTCATTGTCGTTCAGGGCAATGATGAAGCCAAGAAAGCCGACGGCGCCAAGGTTGTTGCGATCAACGGTACACCTGTTGAAGCGCGATCAACCGTCGTTGTTGAGGGTGGATCTGTAACAATCACGGACAAAGGCACGCCGAATTTCAAGGCGGAAACCGGTTTGCAAATGGCGCCACTGTATTTGCCATCTCCTGAAAAGGTTTGGGCCCGTACACTTGAGATCGCCAGCGAAGGGTATCGCAACTTCTCCCTTTGGGAGCACTTGGGATTTTCATTGTTCCGCGTTGTGGTTGGTTTCGTATTGGGTGCGATCGTTGGTATTCCGCTGGGCTATGCGATGGGTCTGAGCAATTGGTTCCGTGGTTGGTTCGATCCAATCGTTGAATTCATGCGCCCTGTGCCGCCGCTTGCCTTGATCCCATTGGTGATCATTTGGGCGGGCATCGGTGAAACGGGTAAGATCATCTTGCTGTTTCTTGCGGCCTTGTGGATCATGGCCATTGCGGCCCGTTCGGGTGTGTCTGGTGTTAACATCGCTAAGGTGCACGCGGCCTATTCTTTGGGTGCCAGCAAGCCACAGATCATGCGTCACGTCATTATCCCTAACTCACTGCCCGAGATATTTACCGGTGCACGTGTCGCGATGGGTGTGTGCTGGGGGACTGTTGTTGCGGCTGAATTGGTTGCGGCATCTCAGGGTGCTGGCATGATGATTATGGTTGCGTCCAAATTCCAACAAACCGACATCGTTTTAATGGGTATTATCTTGATCGGTGTGATTGGTTTTGGAATTGATATGCTGATGCGCTGGGCTGAGAAAATTTTGGTCCCATGGAAGGGCAAAAGCTAAGTAGCTAACCTTTGACTGACATCAGAAACCGCGCCCTCGAGGCGCGGTTTTTTTATGCGAGGCGCTGCCTCGCGCTCCGGGATATTTAGAAACAGAAGAAACACAGCGCGGATTGCTTCTTCTGTTTCTAAATATCCCGGGGGAGCGCGCAGCGCGGGGGCAGCGCCCCTTAGCTTTTCCCAATCCGTAAAAGCGCGACACCCAATAATGTGAACATGGTAGAAATTACCTTGATGACGTTTAGCCGCTCTTTAAGGAACAAGACGCCGATCAAAAGTGCGAAAACGATACTGACTTCTCGCAGTGCTGTGACCAAGGCGATGGGCGCTTGGGTGAAGGCCCACGTAACGAGCGCATATGCTAGGAACGATGCGCTGCCGCCAATAAAGAATGCGGTGCGCCCTTGGGTGGCGATGTCTCGCAATGTGTTTGGGCCTGTTGCATAAAGGTACACTGCCATCAGGTTACAATTCCCGATTGTCAGGTAGCTGTAATAGCTGAGAGAGTTGCCTGCGAGCCGCGCGCCCAGTCCGTCGATGACAGAGTAGGCTGCGATGAAGCAGCCAGTTCCAAGTGCCAGCATCGTGGCCCTAGTATTTTGAACGCCGTTGGCGCGCCGTACTAATCCTAGGCTGACAATTCCAAGTCCGATGAACAGCACTGCGGTAAGTTGCAGCGATGTGAGTGCGACACCGAGTACGAAGACTGAGAATAGCGTGACGAGCAAAGGCGCAGAGCCCCGCGCGATGGGGTAGACTTGGGTGAGATCCCCGATCTTATAGGATTGTAGCAGGAACAGCTGATATCCCATGTGCAAGACGATGCCTGCGATGATGTAGGGCCAGCTTTCAAGGTGTGGGAGTGGTACGAATCCCATCGCGATCAATGCAATAGGCAGATGCCCCAACACCATCGCTCCCATGCTTACCCGTTTGTCGGCCCCTCCTTTGATCAGTGCATTCCATGAGGCGTGCAAAAGCGCGGCACCTATGACGATAAGGAAGACAAAGGTGCTCATGGTGATCCTGACGGGTTGTGTGCGCTGAGCCTACGCAAATGT
>JABGTH010000099.1 GCA_018647275.1 Paracoccaceae bacterium | reverse complement strand
CCAGGGGACGCGCGTCCCCTGTCACTCCAAATGTCCCATCTTTTAGACCGCGCCCTGCCCGCCCCGCAATTTGCGCAAGTTCGTTGGGCGCAAGTGGACGCATACGGCGCCCGTCAAATTTGGACAGTGCAGAAAAAGCTACGTGGTCAACATCAAGGTTCAGCCCCATCCCGATGGCATCTGTCGCCACCAGATAATCAACCTCTCCGTTTTGATACATTTCAACCTGAGCGTTACGCGTCCGCGGGCTAAGTGCGCCCATCACAACAGCCGCCCCGCCCTTTTGACGTCGCAGTAGTTCAGCAATCGCATATACGTTTTCGACGGAGAACCCGACAATCGCGCTACGCGGACGCATGCGACTAATCTTTTTTTGACCAACATACGTCAGCTCAGACATTCGTTCTCGTCGCAGAAATTGTGCTTCAGGGATGAGTTCAGCAATCGCCCCTCGCATAGTGTCGGATCCAAGAAAAAGCGTTTCGTTCAGACCACGAGCACGTAACAAGCGATCCGTGAAGATATGGCCACGCTCAGGATCTGCACATACTTGGATTTCATCAACTGCTAAAAAATCGCACCCCATGCCTTCTGGCATAGCCTCAACCGTACACACCCAATACTGAGTACGCGGTGGGACAATGCGTTCCTCACCTGTGACTAAAGCCACAACTGACGGCCCACGAATTGCAACGATACGGTCATAGACCTCGCGCGCCAGAAGGCGCAGCGGTAGGCCGATGATGCCCGTTCGATGCCCCAACATACGCTCGATTGCATAGGTGGTTTTACCTGTGTTTGTAGGACCTAAAACGGCCACGACACGTCCGTTCAGCGACACGACACTCCCTTAATGGCCCGAGCTTTTAAAGCCCACGTCCGATTCCCTGGCTTTCCAGCCGTTCAAGTGCATTGGTCGCGTTTTCGTGCTTGGGATGCAAGCGCAGAACCTCTCGAAATGCCTTTTCAGCACGGGAAAAGTCTTCGAGTGTCATCATCATTGACCCAAGGCCAAAAAACGCATCAAAATTGTTGGAGTTTAACACCAAAGATCGCTTCAAGTCGCTTAACGCTGGCCCAAGTAATTCGATTTCGAAATACGCTATTGCCCTTCCGTGCCAACCCTCAGCAAAGTTTGGTGCATGATCAGTGAGTGCAGTAAAGTGTTCGATTGCAGCATTTATATTCCCCAAGGCCATCGCTTCGCGCCCACGCAATAGCAGCAAATCCAATGCCTTAGACCCAGATCGTGACCACTCCAACTTTAGCGCTCGTTCAACTCTGGCAATCTCTCCGACTTCGACAGTTTTTAACTGCTCCATCAGATCGGAGGTGACCGACTGCGCAGCCGATGGTAAGGAATTTATGACTGTCATCATAATTGCCGTAACGGTAAGTTTGAGGTTCGCTACTTTGAGGTCCATATACGTACACTTAACAGGACGCGGCCGCATTTCCATAGCAGCCTGCGCAAAATAGCCAAAAGGGCCATAACACATGAGTGATATTATCAACGCAGCCGTTACTGCATTGAACGAAAAATTGGCAGGAGCAGCATTTGATGGTTCCGCTAAATTCGAAATCGAAGGCGAAGGCGGCGTGGTAATCGACGCTGATGGTGCACGTCAAGGCAACGATGAAACAGATGTAACCCTCAGCGCAGATGCAGAAACGTTCGAAGGCATCTTGGCTGGTGATACAAATGCTACAAGTGCATTTATGACAGGTAAGCTTAAGGTCGATGGCGACATGGGCATGGCAATGAAATTGGCCTCTGTTTTAGGCTAGGGATCTAACATTATGACTTTGACTGCCGCACCGTTTTACTCTGACGTTTGCCCAGCGGGTGAGAATGCAACGGCCTATTGGGCCCACACATCAGACAATAAACGTATCAGACTGGCGGTCTGGGCAGAAAACGCGGCTAGAGGTACAGTTTTGCTGTTCCCTGGCCGCACCGAATATGTTGAAAAATATGCCGCTTACGCCGCGGACCTAGAGAGCCGCGGGTATTGCACAATTGCAGCCGATTGGCGCGGTCAGGGTTTGGCAGATCGCTTGTTGGATGACCCAATGGTCGGCCATGTCGAGAGATTTCACGACTATCAAAAAGATGTCGAGGCGCTCGTAAGCGCTGCAACAGAATTAGACCTGCCAAAACCTTACTATCTCGTGGCGCATTCAATGGGTGGAGCTATCGGATTACGCGCATTGGCCAATGGGCTTGCGGTAAAGGCCGCTGTTTTTTCTGCTCCAATGTGGGGCATTCACCTTGCGCCACATCTGCGCCCAGCAGCATGGATATTAAGCCACGTGATGCCAATACTTGGCAAAGGCGCATCACACCCGCCAAACACATCACCTGAATCTTATGTGCTTACGGCGGATTTTGAAGACAATATGCTGACCTCCGATCCACAAATGTTTGAGCTGATGACAGATCAGGTCGCTAAATATGACGCACTAGGCCTTGGCGGTCCCAGCTATGTTTGGTTACGCGAAGCCCTTAAAGAGACGCGGTCACTTGCGGCCCTTCGCTCACCGAAGGTCCCAACGCTGACATTCTTGGGTACCAATGAGCGTATTGTTCGTGTCAGTTCAGTCCATAACCGGATGAGACGCTGGGGTAATGGCGATCTTGAGCTTGTTCAAGATGCTGAACACGAAATTCTGATGGAGCAACAGAGCATCCGCGATAGTGCATTAGATCAGATTGCCGCACTTTTCACAGATCACAGCTGACAAGGTTGTCCATCATCACTTTTGAGAGTGGTGAATGAAAAGTCTCACACACCGATTTTTTTAAACATGCATAAAACGCGCAAGTTGTGACAACCAACGCGCAGCATTTCTACATTTGTGCCTTGTCCCGCCAACGCCTCGCACATACCTATTGGTTTATAAAATCAATGAGGCTTCAAATGTTCCAACTCCCCTTCCCAGTCCAAGATGTAAACGCAGGATCTGGAGGCGTCGATAGTCATGATCCAATGGGTAATTTACCCGAATGGAACCTTGATGACCTGTATACTGGCGAAGATGCGCCCGAGCTCAAAGGCGACCTTGAGTGGCTTAAAACAGAATGCGCAGTCTTTGCCGGCGACTATGAGAACAAGCTGGCCACGTTGGATGCTGCGAGCTTACTAAGCTGCGTTTTGCGCAACGAAAAGATCAACCAAATTGCTGGGCGCATAATGTCCT
>JABGTH010000135.1 GCA_018647275.1 Paracoccaceae bacterium | reverse complement strand
CAGCCATGAGGGCGTGATGGTTGCCGATTTGATCGCTGGCAAACACGCACATCCCGTAAAGCCGGAGACGATTGCGGGCTGCACCTACTGCCACCCTCAGGTCGCTTCAGTTGGCTATACAGAAGCCAAGGCGAAAGAACTGGGTTACGACATCAAAGTGGGCCGTTTCCCCTTCATCGGCAACGGTAAAGCGATTGCTTTGGGCGAAGCAGAGGGATTGGTTAAGACAATCTTTGACGCCAAGACTGGCGAATTGTTGGGCGCACACATGATTGGTGCTGAAGTAACTGAGATGATCCAAGGCTACGTTATCGGCCGTCAGCTCGAAACAACCGAAGAAGATTTAATGAACACGGTCTTCCCGCACCCAACGCTTTCTGAAATGATGCACGAAAGTGTCTTGGATGCATATGAACGCGTGATACACATGTGATTGAGCAGGGCACCTAAGTCTCAGGTGCCCTTATGCTATAATCAGACGAATTATTATCAATAGAAACAATGTGCTGCGTACCTTTGGCACATCGTTCGTTTGCACTCAGAACACAGGCAAATTTGACATGAGCAAAACACCTTTTGGCCTTGTCTTCCTACTTTGGGGCGCGGGATTGGGCGCGGCGGCGCAATATGCCAAGGTCAGTGTTGTTTTTGACCAATTACCCGGCGTCTATCCTGATGCGGGAGCTGGACTTGGCTTTGCCGTGTCTTTGGTTGGGTTCATCGGGATCATCTTTGGCGTGGTAGCGGGGCTTCTGGTCGCACGTCTGCGTTATCGTCATGGATTGCTTTGGGCGCTTTGGCTGGGCGCAGTGGTTTCGGCACTGCAGGCGCTGTTGCCACCGTTTGAATGGTTCCTAGCGCTGCGTGGGATTGAGGGCCTGTCCCATTTGGTGATGGTTGTCGCCGCCCCCACACTGATTTCACAACTCAGCGCCCCACAGCATCGCGGCTTTACCCTGACCCTTTGGGGTACGTTTTTTGGTGTGGCGTTTGCAATCCTGACATGGGGTGGTTTGCCTTTGGTCGCGGCTTACGGCGTGTCGTCACTGTTTCTTGCGCATGCCGTTTACATGGCTGTTTTTGCAGTGATTTTGACTTTCGCGCTGGCGGATATTCCATCGCTTGAAGCGGTCACAACAATTTCAATAAAAAGCATCGCAAAAGATCACATCGCGATCTACCGATCCCCACGTATCTCTGCCGCCGCCCTTGGCTGGTTGTTCTATACGTTTTGTTTTGTCTCAATCCTTACCGTTTTGCCGCCCTTTCTTGATCCTTCGCAACGCGCGCCAGTGATGGGGGCCATGCCTTTGGCATCTATCGCAAGTTCGATGACTTTTGGCGTATGGGCGTTGCGCCGTATGTCTGCGGTTAGCCTGGTGATGTGGGGATTTGGCTCCAGCGCAGTTTGTATGATGTGGCTATGGGCCGATCCTGCCAATATTACGGCCTGTATCGCGCTTGCAGCGGCCCTTGGGCTTATCCAAGGTGGCAGCTTTGGCGTTGTGCCGCAATTGAATGAAACGGCCGTCACGCAGGCTCAGGCCAACGGTGCCATGGCCCAGATGGGTAACCTGGGCAACACGCTGGGAACGCCCGTTATGGTCGCCGCATTGGCTGTGTTTGGCTACAACGCACTGCCTATGTTTGTTGGCTTGGCGCTGGTTCTAGGATTGCTGGTCCATCTTGCTACGCAGGTTTTGCGCCGCGAGTGATGATGTTCCCTACTTGTTCTGCAATAACAGTTGGAGAATCCTAATCAGCAAACTATGTCTAAACTGTTAATAGGGGCATGAGATGGCTGAGCTAAAGAATATCGAAGTACGAGGCGCGCGTGAAAACAACCTGAAATCCATCGATGTGGATATCCCGCGCGATCAGTTGGTGGTTATTACGGGCCTGTCCGGGTCTGGAAAATCGTCGCTCGCATTTGACACTATCTACGCCGAAGGTCAGCGCCGCTATGTTGAATCTCTCAGCGCATATGCCCGCCAATTTCTTGATATGATGCAGAAACCTGATGTGGATCACATCAGCGGTCTAAGCCCTGCAATCTCAATTGAACAAAAAACAACATCGAAAAACCCGCGTTCGACGGTGGGCACCGTCACCGAAATTTACGACTACATGCGCCTGTTATTTGCGCGTGTTGGGACGCCATATTCTCCGGCTACGGGCAAACCAATTGAAGCCCAGCAAGTCCAAGACATGGTCGACCGCACCATGAAGATGGAGGAGGGCACACGCGCCTACCTCTTGGCTCCGATTATCCGTGACCGCAAAGGCGAGTACCGCAAAGAGTTTACTGAGCTGCGCAAGCAGGGTTTTCAACGTGTCAAAGTGGACGGCGCGTTTTACGATCTGGACGAGCCGCCAACCCTTGATAAGAAATTCCGCCATGACATCGATGTGGTTGTTGATCGCATTGTTGTACGCGAGGGGCTCGAAACACGTCTAGCAGACAGTCTGCGTACCGCGCTGGATCTGGCCGATGGCATTGCGATCATCGAAACAGCACCGGCCGAAGGCGATCCGGTCCGCAGCACGTTCTCAGAAAAATTTGCCTGTCCGGTCAGTGGCTTCACCATTCCCGAGATCGAGCCGCGCCTGTTTTCATTCAATGCGCCATTTGGGGCGTGCCCGACCTGCGACGGGTTGGGCAAAGAGCTGTTCTTTGATGAACGCCTCGTTGTGCCCGATGCCGATCTGCGGGTTTATGACGGCGCATTGGCCCCGTGGCGCAAAGGCAAATCACCGTATTTTTTGCAAACAATTGAATCCATTGCCAAGCATTATGAGTTTGATGCCAAGACTAAATGGAAAGACCTCCCAGCCCACGTTCAACAGGTCTTTTTGCACGGTTCTGGTGAGGAAGAACTTGAATTTCGCTATGACGAAGGGGGCCGCGTTTACAACGTAACCCGCGTCTTTGAAGGGGTCATTCCAAACATGGAACGTCGCTATCGCGAGACTGATAGCAACTGGATCCGTGAAGAATTTGAGCGCTATCAAAATAACCGTCCATGCGGCATGTGCGAGGGCTATCGCCTGCGTCCAGAAGCGCTGGCTGTAAAAATCGCTGACATCCATGCGGGCCAAGTTGTTCAGATGTCTATCCGCGAAGCCTTCGCGTGGTGTGACACAGTTCCAGAGCGTTTGACAAAGCAGAATAACGAGATAGCAAAAGCGATTTTAAAAGAAATTCGCGAACGTCTAGGTTTCCTAAACAACGTTGGACTAGAGTACCTTACGCTATCACGTTCAAGTGGAACCTTAAGTGGGGGCGAAAGCCAACGCATCCGTTTGGCCAGTCAAATCGGTTCTGGCCTGACAGGTGTTCTTTACGTTCTGGATGAACCTTCTATTGGCTTACACCAGCGCGACAATGACCGCTTGTTGTTGACGCTTAAGAACCTGCGCGATCAGGGCAATACCGTTATCGTGGTCGAGCATGATGAAGAGGCCATTCGCGAAGCTGACTATGTCTTCGACATTGGTCCGGGTGCCGGTGTTCACGGGGGCGAGCTAGTATCTCACGGCACACCTGATCAGGTTGCCAATGACCCCAATTCACTGACTGGTCAGTACCTGACAGGCAAACGTTCCATCGAAGTTCCAGCAAAGCGACGCAAGGGTAAGAAAAAGTCGTTGAAGGTGGTCAAAGCCACCGGCAACAACCTCAAAAATATTACTGTCGAGTTCCCATTGGGACAATTCGTTTGCGTCACCGGTGTGTCAGGCGGTGGTAAGTCTACGTTGACTATTGAGACATTGTTTAAGACAGCGTCGATGCGCTTGAATGGGGCCCGCCAAACGCCAGCCCCTTGCGAGACGATCAAGGGCCTTGAGTTGTTGGATAAGGTCATCGACATCGACCAACGCGCTATCGGACGTACGCCGCGATCAAACCCTGCGACTTACACAGGGGCCTTTACCCCAATCCGCGATTGGTTCGCTGGCTTGCCAGAATCCAAAGCGCGCGGTTACAAGGCGGGCCGCTTTAGTTTTAACGTAAAAGGCGGGCGGTGTGAGGCTTGTCAGGGTGACGGTCTGATCAAGATCGAGATGCATTTCCTCCCTGACGTCTATGTTGAGTGCGAAACCTGTCAGGGCGCGCGGTATAACCGCGAAACGCTGGAAATCCGCTTTAAGGGCAAAAGCATCGCTGACGTTTTGAATATGAACGTAGAAGATGCACAACCCTTCTTTCAAGCGGTGCCTTCAATCCGCGACAAGATGGATGCGCTGATGCGTGTTGGCTTGGGCTATATCAAGGTTGGCCAGCAGGCCACGACCTTGTCAGGTGGGGAAGCCCAGCGGGTGAAACTGTCTAAGGAACTTAGCAAACGTTCAACGGGGCGCACGTTGTATATCCTGGATGAGCCGACCACAGGTTTGCACTTTGAAGATGTGCGCAAGTTGTTAGAAGTGCTACATGAATTGGTGGATCAGGGGAATTCAGTCATTGTGATTGAACACAATCTTGATGTGATCAAAACGGCGGACTACATCATAGACATCGGCCCAGAGGGTGGTGATGGTGGTGGTATGGTTGTGGCGACGGGCACGCCGGAAAAAGTGGCGGAAGTCGCCGGAAGCTACACAGGTCACTACCTCAAAGGCATGCTAACACCCAAAGAAGGGGCTACCAAATAATTAGGCAGCCATTGCCGCCAACAGCGGGAGTGTTTCGCGTCCTTTGATTAAGGGACGCACGGCGCCACCGTAGTTGCCAAGGTCTTCGCGCAAGGCTGGGAACAGGTTTAGGATCTCCTCCTGAGTGTTATGATTAAACCTTGCCATTGTCTGATCGCTGGGCAAATAGCTTTCACAAGCCACGCCATTTGCTGTGATCACCTGATGGCGATCAAATAGCATGTAATGATATGTGACTTGCTCTAACTCATGGTCATTGATGACGGTGAAATCATTGATCAAGTCTTAGGCTTTCACCAAAACCTCTGGTTAGCCAAACAACAACTCTGCCCAGCATCCCCGTAACATGATGCGGTGTTTCGGGGAGACGATCAAATCAGACGTTGCGCCAAACGAACCCTTTTTGATACGGGTCGAATATTGGTTACCTTAGGTGGAAACCGTGCTGTTGCCGATCCATCGAACCATTTTTTGACCGTCATCGCGGTTATTAACATACATCCCAGCGGTAATATTCTCGATCAGCATGTGGCCTTCGGTCGTTTCAATCGTTGTGCCTGAGGCAACGGATGGAATTTGAACAACTTCTACCAGCGCTCTGCCTGTATAGCCCGCTGCATCCTCAATTAAATAGTTGAAGTACACAGTTTCAAGGTCGGCATCGCCCTGAATTTGGAATGTACCGTCTGGGAGTAGTGTAATGATTTGGTCAGTCGCCATCGTGATCGAATTGTTCACTGGGTCAAAAGCCACGATAGCCTGAGCGTTGATGTGTG
>JABGTH010000315.1 GCA_018647275.1 Paracoccaceae bacterium | reverse complement strand
ATGATCATGCTGAAAATATCACGGCCAAAGTGGTCAGTTCCCAACCAATGGGTCAGGTTTGGGGTTTGAAGTTTCGCGGGGATGTTCATTGCAACGTGGTCGAATGGGGTCCAGATGAAGGACACCATAGCCGCCAAAATCGCGATAGCTGAAAGGATCAGGCCAATGATAAGATTGTGGTTCATGTGCGCACCCTTAATCGTGGATCAACGGTGGCATAGGCCAGATCAACAGCGAAATTCACCACGATCACGGCGAAGACCAGAAGCATGACAACGGATTCGACTACGATCAAATCCCTCGCACTGATTGCTTGGAATACAAGGCGTCCAAGACCAGGCAGATAGAACACTTGCTCAATGATGATCCCGCCAGCAAGGAGGAATGAAAACTGTAAGCCGATAATCGTTAGGACAGGGATTAGCGCGTTGCGCAGCCCATGTTTCCACAGGGTTTGCGTAGTGGTTAAACCCTTGGCGCGGGCGGTGCGCATGAAGTCTTCGCTCATCACATCTAGCAAGGCTGACCGCATGACGCGGGCCAGAATTGCGGCTTGGGGTAGTGCGAGTGAAATAGCGGGCAAGGTGAGCGACCACATGACTGCTCCCAGCCCTTTATCCCAACCGGCAAAGCCACCGCCTGCGAACCAGCGCAGTTTAATAGCAAATATCAGAACCAACATCATGGCGAACCAAAAGTTGGGGATCGCGACGCCAAGCTGGGTGGCGCTCATCACGGCAACATCGCCAGTCTTGCCGCGGCGGGCGGCTGCGTAAATGCCAGCTGGCAGGGCGATGATGGTGGATAAGGCCAGCGCGAATAGCGCGAGGGGCAGTGAGACCCAAAGGCGATCCGCGACCATTTGGGAGACAGGCGTGCGGTAGGTATAAGACATGCCAAAGTCGCCTGTTAGCATTCCTTGGGCCCATGCGAGATAGCGCTCGAATTTGGGTACATCTAGACCAAGTTCAGCGCGCAGTGCGGCAACCGTATCAGGCTGTGCGTTGATCCCCAGCATAAAGGATGCGGGATCACCGGGAGCGATTTCGATTACGAAAAAGATCAGTAAAGATGCCACAGCTAAACTGATGCATAGGGAAAGAAAACGTTTAAGGGTGTAACGGATCATGGACAGGGAAACTTATTGGGGTAGGGGCCGCAGATTGGCCCAGTGGTTCGGGCCTGAAAGCCCGAACCGTTTTTGTGGAATTAAAATCGACGATCAGTCAGCCCAGCTAACAGCCGTTAGGTCGGTTGCTTGGGTTGGTGCGTTGGTCCAAAGACCTTGAACGCCTGCCTTTGCCACCGACAATTGTGCCAGTTGGAACAAGTAACCGTTCACGTAATCGCCTGAAATCATGCGTTGTGCATCGCCTAAGAGAGCAGTGCGCGCTTCAGGATCTGTTGTCGCGTTAAGGTTCGTCATCAGTTCCCGGAACGCAGGGTTGTCGTATTGGAAGTAGTACTCTGGGTTCGCGTAGATGCCGATGTCCATTGGTTCTGTGTGCGACACGATTGTCAGGCCAAAGTCCTTGCCGCGGAACACAGTTTCCAACCACTGCGCCCATTCAACATTCGTGATTTGCGCTTTGATCCCAACTTGGGCCAATTGTGCTGCGATGATTTCACCACCACGACGGGCGTACGATGGGGGCGGTAGGTGCAATGTTGTTTCAAACCCATCGGCAAATCCTGCTTCGGCCAGCAGTTTTTTCGCTAACTCAGGATCATATGCGCTGGTGCCAGTCAGCTCGACATATGCCGGATTGTGCGGAGCAAAGTGTGTGCCGATCGGTGTGCCGTATCCGAACATTGCGCCGTCAACGATGGCCTGACGATCAATGGCATGTGCCAGAGCTTCGCGAACTTTCACATTGTCGAATGGTGGCATCTTGTTGTTGGTTGATAGGATTGTTTCACCTTCAGTTGAACCAACCAATACTTGGAAGCGAGGGTCCGCTTCGAACTGTGGAAGGTTCTCTGGAGCTGGGAAACCAACAAATGCGTCCACATCTTCAGCCATGACAGATGCAAATGCGGCCGTTGGGTCAGAGATGAATTTGAATGTTACATTTTCTAGGACAGCAGATGTGCCCCAATATGCATCATAACGGGTCAGTTCGATCTTATCACCCTGAACCCAGTTTGCAAATTTGAACGCACCTGTGCCGATTGGCGCTTGCTTGATGCCGTCAATGGATTCAGGTGCCACGATTATTGCGTCGCCCCATGCGAGGTTGAATAGGAAGTTGCCGTTTGGTGCATCCAAAGTGACAACGACGGTTTTTGTGTCCAATGCGCTGACATCTGTAATGCCGGCAAACAGTGCTTTTTGCGCATTTGTGCTGTCGTCAGCACGGGCACGGTTCAGCGAGAATTGAACGTCTTCGGCATTCATGGTGCTACCGTCGTGGAACAAAACATTGTCATGTAAGATGAATGTGTAAACCAAACCATCATCTGAAATGTCCCAGCTTTTGGCCAAGCCCGCAACAACGGACCCATCACCCATAAAGCGGGTCAGACCCTCAAACACGTTGGAATAAAGAACCGAGTCAATCGCGCCAGCGGCGGCGCTGGTTGGATCAAGGTGTGGTGGTTCAAGTTGCATGGCTACGGT
>JABGTH010000242.1 GCA_018647275.1 Paracoccaceae bacterium | reverse complement strand
TCACCAATGCGCGCCGCAAGTCTGCTGGCAAGCTGGACAAAGCCGTCACTGCCGAACTGGCCCCTCTGAAAATGGACCGTGCAGTGTTTGAAACTGTGATTGAGCCAGAGACAGCCGGCCCAGAGGGCCGAGACACAGTTGCATTCTGCGTTGCGACCAACCCTGGCGCGCCATCGGGTCAGTTGAACAAGATTGCTTCTGGGGGCGAACTAAGTCGTTTTTTATTGGCCTTGAAAGTGTGCCTGACCGACGGTCGGGCAGGGCTGACTATGATCTTTGATGAAATCGACCGTGGTGTTGGCGGTGCGACTGCCGATGCCGTCGGTCGCCGTTTGGCGGCTTTGGCTGAAGGTGGTCAGGTTTTGGTTGTTACGCACTCTCCGCAGGTTGCTGCCCTTGGAGCGCATCACTGGCGCGTCGAAAAATCTGTTTCCAAAGGGATTACCACCTCTCGGGTTGTTCCCCTTTCGCCGGATGACCGCGTTGATGAAATTGCACGGATGGTTGCGGGTGACACAATCACCGAAGAAGCGCGCAATGCTGCCCGTGCTTTGATCTCGAAGGCTGTTTAAGCAGCCAAAGTTGATCCGTGGGATGCCTTAGGCTTCCCCGATGCGTTCCTTTCGCTTAGACAGGATATACACAAAGCCAGATCAGACTGTATACCATTTATGAAATCCTACCTAAGCACTCAGATGACCAACGCACTAATAGAGTTTCAAGAGGGCTGGAAAGTGTTGCGCCGCGAAGGACCGGGGCAAATTCAGTTTTGGTTTATTGCGCTCGCAATCGGAATTGCAGCAGGTTTCGCAGCGTTGTTTTTCCGCAGAGGTATCGATGCTCTGCAGGCCTTTCTTTACGGTACAGATGATGTGCAGACCCTCCATAGCTTTGCGCAATCCCTCCCTTGGTATTGGATCCTAATAATTCCGGCAATTGGTGGCCTTTTAGTCGGTTTGATACTTCACAAGTTCACGCCTGATGCACGGGCGCGCAGTGTTGCGGATGTAATTGAAGGGGCTGCAATGAGTGAGGGGCGCGTTGATGCGCGTGCTGGTCTAGCTTCAGCCTTTGCTTCATTCATTACGCTTTCTTCCGGTGGGTCGACTGGTCGTGAGGGGCCCGTTGTTCACCTCGCTGCAGTCATCTCTACAAAGGTTAGTCGTTACATCCATGCGGATGGTATTACGGGGCGCGATCTGTTGGGGTGTGCGGTTGCTGCAGCGGTGTCCGCAAGCTTTAACGCACCGATAGCTGGAGCCTTATTCGCTCTGGAAGTTGTCTTACGTCATTTTGCGGTGCATGCATTTGCACCTATCGCTATTGCGGCTGTTGCAGGCACAGTGATCAACCGATCTGAATTTGGTGGAATGACAGAATATACATTGAATGCTCCCGAAGGCCTTCAGTTTTACGTTGAGCTGCCTGCCTTTGTGATGCTTGGTTTGGTTTGCGGCATGGTCGCAGTCATCTTAATGCGCTCAATTTTTTGGGCGGATGATTTGGGGACACAGGTACAAAACCACATTGGTTTTCCGCGATGGCTGCGGCCTGCGATTGCTGGGCTCATGCTGGGCGCCATCGCAATTTTCTTTCCGCATATCATTGGTATTGGCTACGAAACTACGTCAATGGCACTCACAGGGCAGCTGGGATTGCACGAGGTTATAGTATTCGCCGCGTTGAAAATCTTTGCGGTCGCAATCACGATGGCAGGCCGTATGGGCGGCGGGGTTTTTTCGCCCTCTTTGATGATCGGTGCGCTCACTGGATTAGCATTTGGATTAATCGCGACCAGCGTTTTTCCAGAAGTTTCTGGCACTGTTACGCTTTATGCCTTGGCCGGAATGGGCGCAGTTGCCGCCGCCGTTCTTGGGGCACCGATATCAACCACCTTGATTGTATTTGAACTGACTGGGGACTGGCAAACCGGACTTGCGGTAATGGTCGCAGTTTCCATCTCGACGGCGTTGTCCTCTCGCATCGTGGATCGATCATTTTTCCTCACGCAGATCGAACGGCGTGGTATCCATTTGGCTGCAGGGCCACAGGCTTATTTGTTGGCAATGTTCCGCGTCGCAAGCGTAATGCGCCAGGCAGATGATCCTCGAGCCGCTAACGAGGATGCATGTTGGGAAATGATTGGTGACGGCATCTATGTGGACGGCAATGCAACGCTGGAGGCCGCGATGCCAATCTTTGATCGCTCGTCTGTACCATTTATTCCCGTGGTGACATTAAGCGGCGAAGACAGCCCACCAGAGTTGTGGGGGGCCGTCTTCCATGTAGACGCGCTTAAGGCCTACAATCGTGCACTCGCCGCAACCGCGGCAGAAGAACATTCCTAAATCTTTATTACATTGGCCGCGTTGCCGCAGTCAGCCATTTGGCGGCATTCTCAGATACACGATCTGCGAGGTATTCAAGAGTCTTCGCATGATACGCATTTAGCCAAGTACGGCTCTCAGCATCTAACATTTCCGTGACCATTAAGCGTCGATCAATCGGTGCAAATGTCAACGTGCGCCAATTTAACATAGCGCGATGACCATCGCCGCCTGTCAGCGCGGGTGCCTCTTCGACCACAATCAGGTTTTCGATACGAATTCCAAACTCACCTTCTCGGTAATACCCTGGCTCGTTGGAAAGGATCATACCCACTTGAAGTGGCACGTTGCTTGCCCGGCTTAGGCGTTGTGGTCCCTCGTGAACACTTAGATATGCCCCGACGCCGTGGCCCAAGCCATGATCAAAGTCTTGACCTGCCATCCATAAGGGAAGGCGACCAATCATCTCAATATCGCGCCCAGCAAGGCCCTCTGGCCAACGCAGGCGGCTCATAGCGATCATACCCATCAACACACGTGTAAAGGCGACGCAGGCCTCCCTTGGCGGCGTTCCAATCGCAATGGTCCGCGTTATGTCCGTGGTGCCATCAAGATATTGCCCTCCACTGTCTAAGACGATCAGATGGCCATCATCCAAGGCACTGTCTGTTTCTTCAGTCACTCGGTAATGCATGATTGCACCATTTGGGCCAGTGCCGGCGATCGTCTCAAAGCTGATGTCTTGAAGTGCGTTGTCGCGGCGGCGGTAGCCTTCAAGCTGCGCAACAACTTGGGTTTCTGTCAGAGTGCCAGCGTCTTGGGCGTCAAGCCATGCAAGCAGCTCCACAACGGCGGCACCATCACGTAAATGCGCTTCAGAGCTGCCGGCAATTTCGGCAGCGTTTTTACAGGCCTTGGGAAGGGCGCAAGGCTCGTCGCCCCAGATCGCGGCTTTGCCAATCGCATCCGCGACGATCATCGGTACTGAAGATTTGTCCAAACGGACCTTTGCCGTCAGACCTTCAAAGTGCTTTAGAAAATCGGATGGGGGATGCACACGCACCATATCACCTAAGTGGTCCTCAAGCCCATCCAGTTTGGATGGTGTCATGAACAAGTCAACAGTGGTATCCGCATTCAAAACTGCGAAACCTTGGGCGATCGGATTACGCGGAATGTCGGCACCACGAATATTCAAAAGCCAGCACACTGAGTCGGGAAGGGTTATAACAGCGGCTGTTTGGTTCGCTTTTTTTAGGTCTGCGGCCAGCCGAGTGCGCTTGTCCCTGTGGCTCTCACCGGCAAACTCCATTGGATGAGCTTTTACAGCTTCACTTGCTGGTGCCGGTTGGTCTACCCAAATGCGATCAATCAGATTGTCACAAGGGATGAGCGTCACGCCTGTCCCGGTCAAAGCTGCGCGTGTCTGTTCAATCTGGGCTACTGTATGCAACCAAGGGTCAAACCCAACTTCTCCCCCACTTGGCAATTGCTCGACCAACCAATCGGCCAACGAAACTTCAGGCCACGGTACGGGTGTATAGTCTGATGCAACTTGTGATTTTACTTGGGTGCGGTAACGCCCATCAATGAAAACGCCCGCGCTGTTTATCAATGCTGCGCAAAAACCGGCTGAACCAGTAAAACCTGTCAGCCATGCGAGGCGCTCATCACGCGCGGAAACATATTCGCCTTGATGTGCATCTGCGCGCGGAATTAAAAAACCATCCAAGCCTTCGCGCATCAACTCAACGCGCAATTCCGCCAAACGGGGTGGGCCTTGTTCAGGACGCGATGTCACCTCAAACGATTGAAACACTACACCACTCCTTCATTCACTTTACCCAGTAAACTCTCGCCTGAAAGGCGAAACAAGCCAGCGTTAGCTGGCCCGCTTCATGCCCATAACACGTGCGCGTGCACGTGGGTCTGAGTCAAACAATGCCGCCAATTGTTCGGTCATCGCACCGGCCAATTGTTCCACATCGGTAATGGTCACCGCGCGATCATAATACCGTGTCACGTCATGCCCAATCCCGATTGCCAACAGTTCAACCGCGCGACGTTTTTCGACCATCTCGATCACATCACGTAGGTGTTTTTCCAAGAAGTTGGCTGGATTGACTGACAGCGTGCTGTCATCTACGGGCGCACCATCTGAAATCACCATCAAGATTTTGCGCGCTTCAGGACGGGCCACCATACGGCGGTGCGCCCATTCAAGGGCCTCACCATCGATGTTTTCTTTCAGCAGGCCTTCTTTCATCATCAAGCCCAAGTTCGGGCGGGCGCGGCGCCATGGGGTATCGCCGCTTTTGTAGATGATGTGGCGCAGATCATTCAAACGACCGGGCTGTTGTGGGCGACCATCGTTCAGCCATGCTTCGCGGGCTTGGCCGCCTTTCCATGCGCGTGTGGTAAAACCAAGAATCTCGACCTTCACGTTGCAACGCTCAAGGGTGCGGGCCAAAACATCTGCGCAAATAGCTGCGATTGAAATCGGACGACCACGCATCGAGCCTGAGTTGTCTAACAGCAAAGTCACACAAGTATCACGGAACTCGGTGTCCTTTTCGACTTTGAAGGACAATGGCGTTGTTGGGTTGGCAACGACACGAGCCAAACGTCCAGCATCCAACGTACCTTCTTCAAGATCAAATTCCCAAGACCGGTTTTGTTGCGCTTGAAGACGGCGCTGTAGCTTATTAGCCAAACGGCTCACAGCACCTTTGAGGGGTTCAAGCTGTTGATCCAAGTAGGCACGCAAGCGTTCCAGCTCAACAGGCTCTGCTAAATC
>JABGTH010000314.1 GCA_018647275.1 Paracoccaceae bacterium | reverse complement strand
GGCTGAAACATTGGGCCATGCGCCTGATCAGGTCGAGGCCAAGATCGAAGAGGTTTCTGCCCCCACTGGATTGCCTGAAACATTGATCACCGCGATCGATACCAAACTGGCAACAGCAACGGGCCTTGCCCTCAGCGCCTATTTGGTTGGCGTGAAGTATACGGGTGGCAGCAACGGTCACCTGCTTGGGTTTGTTGGTGCATTGCCTGATGCGCAAGGTGCCTTGGCTCAAGCGGCTGGTGAGGCGCTGACATTTTCAGGGATTGAAGCGGGCGCAATGGACGTTGGTTTCTTTGACGCCAATGATCCGATTACACCACGCCTTGCGCGAGTTGGTTTGCGATTTGATCTGCCCCAACCTGCTGTTGTGGATCAGGTCAAATTTGGCGCGCCGGGTTCTGATCCTGCGAAACCACCAAAATTGTAATAAAGCGCTTGTCACAAGGTTGCGAGATGGGGTGCGCCAGAGATTTTTCCGACTAACCTTTGGTCGAACAACGTGATGATGAGTGCCCCATGCCAGTCTATTAAACCCTAACCCACCGCCGTCTGCAGGCGGGTGGTACAACTGTTGCGCTGGGTGGTGCAGCTATCTTTGCGGCTAGTTGGTATAATATCGTAGCGCAAGCAGGCGAAGACGGCACCTTGTCGACACCAGATGCCAATGCTGCGGCTGAAAGCGGTGTTGTGACTTTGGTGGACATCCGCCGTCCCGATGAATGGGCGCTGACGGGTGTGGGCGACGATGCTGCCCCGATCACCATGCTGGAGCGCGGTTTTATCGAACAGATTTCTGCACAAGTTGGCGATTATCACCCCAAACCAGTTGCGTTGATTTGCGCCCGTCGGGTGCGGTCGCGTAAAATAGCTTCCATTGCCACAATTGCGCCTGTTGGCTTGCCCTCAAGCCAGAAATTCAACGCATCCACCCAATCATGTTTACGTGCATTTCCGCCGTGTTCACGCAACATTATTTTGGCAGATTTTGCGGCCTCATGGGCTACGGTCAGCAGTTCTTTGCGTCCCCTATAATCATGTAAAGGCAGCGTGTGGCGTATCGCTTTGCAAAGTTTGGGTTTGCTTCCAGAAGTGCACCCAAGTGAACTCGTTTCTTTTGCCGTGTGACAAGAACCCTTGCACGACGCTGTTCCAATCATCTAGTTGGCTTTGGTCTGATAGGCTTAAGGGACTGTTATAAATGCCGTGCATCATCTGGCGTGGATTTTTTACGGGGTAAGTGTTGATCCATTTTTAGCTAATTTATTTGGCCAAGATAGCGCCCACAGACTTGGCACACGCAACCGTGAATTCAGCGGCGCGTTTCGTAAGTTAAATGACAAATTCCATGCGGAAGCGGCAGGAAGCCGCCCGTAGAAACGCAGAATTAGCTGCTAATTCGCCTATCTAGGTGTTTTGAGTGTTTCAAGAATACTGTCGGTATCCTGTCCGCAACGGGGTGGGGCCGATCGATATTGAACTGGCGTGCGTGACAACTTCAGGGGATTCGCCAATAGCTGGACATTTCCACCATCGATGCCGTCCGCTACAACATCAACGATGGTGCCGCGCGCGGTTGCCTGATCCGAATTCAGCGCTTCATCAACGGTATGAATTGGTCCCACCGGAACCTTTACGCTTTGCAGTTTTTCCAAGATTTCTGCTTTGGTTAGCTTTGCAAGTGTTTCGCGTAATTGAGGGATAAGTGTTTCACGGTGTTCTATGCGGCCCGAATTAGTTTTGTATTTGTCTTCTGCTCCCAGATCTAAACGACCGATCACATCACAGAACCTAGCGAATTGTGAATCGTTGCCAACGGCAACCAAGATATGTCCATCGCTGGCGGCGAAGGCGTCATACGGTACGATATTAGGGTGCGCATTTCCGCGCCGAATGGGAGCATTTCCAGATGTCAGGTAATTGGTCCCCTCATTGATGAGCCACGCCATTGATGCGTCAACAAGGCTAAGGTCAATGTGCTGTCCTTCGCCTGTTTTGTCGCGATGACGCAGGGCTGCAAGAATGCCGATGGTTGCGTACATGCCGCACATTACATCCGCGATGCCGACGCCAACTTTGGTTGGGACACCTTCAGGATCACCGGTCAGGGACATAACGCCACCGAACCCTTGGGCCATCAAATCATAACCGGGTTGATCGCGGTTTGGGCCCGTTTGACCAAAGCCAGATATAGAGCAGTAAACCACGCTTGGATGGGCCTTCATCAGCGATTTGTGGTCTAGGCCATACTTGACCAAGCCATCGGGCTTATAGTTCTCAATAATGATGTCTGCGCGTGCCGCGAGTTTGTGGATGATCGCTTGTCCTTCGTGGGTCGAAATATCGACCGCGATGGATTGTTTGTTCCGATTGGCCGCCATGAAATAAGCGCTAAGGTCTGTGGATGTACCGTCAGGGTTTTTAGCAAAGTTGGGGCCCCAACCGCGGGTATCATCACCGCCGGTTTTAGGGTTTTCAACTTTGATAATCGTCGCGCCGAAATCACCCAACAATTGCGTGGCAGTTGGCCCTGCAAGGATGCGGCTTAGGTCCAGAACAAAAATGTCGCCAAGTGCAGTTGGAGTTTCAGAGGAGGCTTTAGATATGGCCATCATGGGCACCTTTTTCAATAACAGCTGCAATTACTGTAGACTCTTGTGCCTTTTGCGCAGCCCTCAGCGCAACCCGCAATTCGTCGTGGGCGTGGACAGTTTGACCATTCCCGCCAAATACTTTGCCAATCGCCGCGAAATCTTGCTGTGCGAATTCGACGCCATTGTTGGTCAGTTGGTGCTGACGTTACTTCAACTCAATCACTGTGAGCGAGGCATCGACGAAGACCACGAAAATTGTATTTAGGTTCAATTCCTTGGCGTTGCTAGCTCGCGCGCAACCATCAAGAAGCCAGCGTCTCCACAATGGTTAACTACAGTGCAATCCGGTTCGATGAAGTGTGCACCAATAGCAAGCGGGATGGCACAGCCCATCGTGCAAAGGGCTGAGGACTGCATCAATCCGTGCGGCGCGTAACATTTTCACATCTCGCTTAGCAAAATGCGGCGTGTGCCGCTGTCGACGGTGGCAAGTGTATCGCTTGGCAGTTCATCGCGGCAGTTATCGGCAACGGCCGCTGGCCCCCATGCGTCGTCTTTGGAAAATGCAGTTGCGGGGGCAGATTTTGTTTGCTTGATTTGCCCGTCCGCCCAAACATTGCGTGGCGTTGCAGCGGTATTTTTTTGTGTTGCTTGGTGCATATAGTGATGGTTTTGCACTGCAATTATGTCGATCACGTTTACCTGCGAACCGTCCCAAATGTTTCGCTAGCCTGGGCGCATTTCAATCGGATCATCACCGGCACAGGTGATAAAGTCCGCTTTTTTGATCAGTGGCAACAGGTGGGTGTAGGCCAATGGGGACAGGCACGCACCACCAAGGGGCAGCGAGTGATCTTCGGGCAGCAATCCTTTTGCTTTCAATGATCTGACGACAGGGATGGCGAAACGTTCTGCCATTTCAGTCAATGTGTTGGCTGCATCTTCGTTAACGGCCTCTAAACCTGACATAAT
>JABGTH010000153.1 GCA_018647275.1 Paracoccaceae bacterium | reverse complement strand
GCATCGGTTTGAAATATACCGTCATATATTTTTACAGGTGGCTCGGCGCGGGCAACGGCGCGCCCCTCGGTCACACAAATTACCTCATGCCCTTCAATCACAGAAAGTTCACGCGCCAACGCGACGCTTTCCCCCATTCCCGCAATCAATAGCAGCTTCATTATTTTACCTAGCGTTAGATCGCAGCCCTATTGCCGATGCCCAACCTAAGGGCTATCGCGGTTTCATGACAGATTTAAATTCAGATCCCGTTTCACACAAACGAGCCGTTCGCAACGTAACCGTTTTGGTTTTGGCACAAGCAATTTTGGGCGCGCAGATGCCGCTCATTTTCACGATTGGTGGCTTGGCAGGACAATCGCTGGCGTCGAACGTTTGCTTTGCGACCTTACCAATTTCGATGATCGTGCTGGGATCAATGCTGTCTGCCACGCCTGTTTCAGCAATCATGCAAAACTATGGCCGTCGCGTTGGCTTTTGGCTGGGCACCTTAGGTGGTGCGCTGGGGGCCGCCGTTTGTGCCTATGCATTACACGCCAGCAGCTTCCAATTATTCTTGTTGGGGAGTTTCTTCACCGGCGTATACATGTCTGCACAGGGCTTTTATCGCTTTGCTGCGGCAGATTCTGCGTCCGATGCGTTCCGTCCCAAGGCAATTTCATACGTTATGGCAGGTGGGCTTGTTGCTGCCGTGCTTGGCCCACAATTGTTTAAAATAACCTCTGACGCGATGGTGGTCCCTTTCCTTGGAACTTATTTGGCGGTGATCGTCATAAATGTCATCGGATCAGCCCTGTTTCTATTCGTCGATATGCCCAAACCTGAGGCACCGACTCCTGATACACCAAAAGGGCGCACCCGTTGGGAGCTGATCACAACGCCGCGCATCGCAGTTGCAGTGATCTGCGCAATGGTCTCTTACGCCTTGATGAACTTGGTAATGACATCAACACCTTTGGCTGTTGTAGGCTGTGGATTCACCAAGGCTACAGCCGCGGATGTGGTCACGGGTCATGTTTTGGCTATGTTCATTCCCTCCTTCTTTACCGGTCACTTAATCGCTCGCTTTGGCGTTGAAAAAATCATGGGGCTAGGCATTGCAATCCTCGGCAGTGCTGGCATCGTTGCGCTGAGCGGTGTGGCCCTGCCCAACTTTTTTATCGCATTAATATTGCTAGGTATTGGTTGGAACTTTGGCTTTATCGGAGCCACATCCATGCTGGCTGGCGCACATACAGTTCACGAACGTGGACGCATGCAGGGCCTTAATGATCTGTTGGTCTTTGGCGGCGTCACAATTGCATCGCTTGCCTCAGGCGGGTTGATGAATTGTTCCGGTGGCAGCGCTATTCAAGGCTGGTCTGCGGTGAACTATGCGATGGCACCGTTCTTACTCCTCGCAGCTGCTGCTTTGACCTGGCTGGTAATGCGGCCTGAAGAAAAGCCCGCGTCCTAAGATAAGTTACCAGCGCCCCGTTAAAGCAGCCCAAGCAAGGTTGCCCTTAACGGGGCGTATCGCCCCCTCTGCCACGATATAAGGATCCGCAATAACTTGTTGCAGCACCTTTTGCGCAGATAGCGCTGACCACAATGCAGGACGTGATGCCTTGGATACGGCGCTGCGCGATTTGCGCGCCTTGGTAAGGCGGTCAAGGCCAGATTGCGCCAGCTCTTGGATCGCTTCAACGCGTCCATCGACCATTGGAATGCGTTTTTCTTCTTCAAGCTTTGGTACCGCTTGGAACCATGCGGCCAAGCCAGCCGCACAAGCCACATCGCGCACAACGCCTTCGTCACATTCGCCCAAACGTCTTGCTGTGGCGACCATAAGGTGCCCTGCTGTTTGATCTATATAACGGTCGAAGTGTTCAGCATCTTCAAAGGCATCTTTGTATATATCCCAACGCCTTATCGCCACCAGCTGATCTAACATCTTGGCATCGCCGGGCGTGAGAATTTGTGACAAGGGTGTGGCCACCTCATGTCTACGCGGTGCTTTGCCCAGACTGATTTCTTCCAAAAGATCGCGCCACCATTGCAAACGCATCTCGGCGATCATCGCCTCTTTGGTCACCCAAGGCGCACGTGCCACTTCGACGTTCAGTGCATAAAGCGTAAACATCACAGGACGCGCAGCCAATGGGGCTGCCATCACAGTGCGAAATCGATCCGGATCGCCCCGCTGAACCAAGCCAGCGCAGGCTACTATATCATGGTTAAATTCCACTGAGGTCCTCTTTGATCGCGGCTAGCGTTTTATCCGCATCTACAATCGCAAGATGCCATATGCAAAGTACCACCAGATAACGCCCCTTGCCAGTCACAGATGACATCAAGGTTTAATATTGTGCCGCGACAAATGCTTCATCCGCGGACCCAGTGGTGACAGCTAACGCTGGCAGTGCAGCAATATCGCGCAAATAGTCGCCGCGCGGCGCAAAGTCAGTGTTCGAACTTTAACTATATCGCGTAGTGGAAGTGTCACCCAAAGGTCCGTCTAAAACCTGCTGTGGCATACTGAATTGGATCACACACAGATGGTTCATGGCCGTTATGCGGAAAGTATTCAAGATCGACAGCCGATCAGGCGTCGCAGATGTACATGTGCCTATCCTCCTGAATTTTCGCGGGTGTGGGCGCGTTGTGTTTTAGAAATGGTGTCAAAAGCACAGCGTGATCAATTATTTCACCGTGTTCGTCACCGGAAAAGTGCACCACAAGGCCGCCAGCAGAGGAGTGACCAAACACGACAACCTTTTGATTGGGCTGAGCGGTCGCTTTGATCAGATCCGCCAGGTCATCCTCGAACTGGTTGATGTAATCAATGTCACCGCGTCTATGTGGAGTCACGCCGTGTCCACGCAAATCTAGGACCACGACATCTGCTTGCGTCGCCAATTCTTTGGCCAACCCGTGAAACTTCATCCCATGCCAGACAGAACCGTGCCCCATGATCAACAAAGGCTTATCGACACCTCCTGCACCATACCGGTGCCCCCAATGGTATTTCCAT
>JABGTH010000157.1 GCA_018647275.1 Paracoccaceae bacterium | reverse complement strand
GCTTGTTCTGGAAGACCGAAACTCCCATCCCCTGTCAACGCGGTGATATTGTTTAAATCGAGGTTATCAAAAATATCACGGGCCTCGCGGACAAGGCGACGATGGCGATCTACGGTGTAAACGCGGCGGGCCAGTTTGCTAAGGATTGCTGCTTGATAACCAGACCCAGTACCCACCTCTAGAACCTTATCACGCGGCGAAACCTGTAGGGCTTGAGACATCAATGCCACGATTGATGGTTGGCTGATAGTTTGGCCACATGCGATCGGAAGTGGCATATCTTCGTAGGCGCGATCCGCGAATAAGCCACGTACAAAAGGACCGCGATCAATGCTTTCCATTGCAGCCAATACATGCTTGTCCGTTACGCCCTTGGAGCGCAAAGCATACAAGAATTGCATTTTGCGTTCCGCTTCCGTTGACTGTTCGGGTGAAAAGTCGTCATTCATGAATTAATGCCCTTTAGGCTATCCATGATGGCGTGATCGGTAAGGTCAGCGCGCATCGGAGTGACAGAGATATAGCCATCCAAATTTAAAGCCGCATCGGTCCCAGCCGCGCAAATGGCGCGCTGATCTCCGCCTTTGATCCACAAAAAACGCCGACCAGAGGGGGCATCATGTGGTTGCGTCGAAAAGCCGGTGTTTGTGCGACGGCCTTGTGTGGCAAGGCGTATACCCTTTACGGCACTTGCTGGAACAGGTGGAAAATTTACATTGTAAAACAGTGAGTAATCAGCGGAATCGTTGTGTGTTTCTTTTAAGATACGGCGAACAACTTCGGAACCATGCTGTGCTGATGCCTCGAATGGGTCCTCAAGGCTAAGGTTGTCAGGGCCATAATATTGGGAAAGAGCAATTGCAGGCAGCCCTTGAAGCGCTGCTTCCATAGCTGCCCCGATCGTGCCTGAATAAAGTGTATTTTCAGCAGAGTTGTTGCCGCGGTTAACACCAGACAGAACAAGGTCAGGTAAGTTGTCTTTCATTACTTCGTGCAGGCCTGCAAGGACGCAGTCTGCAGGTGATCCCTCGACAGCATACCGCTGTTCACTGACGTTATTGATCAACATGGGGCGGGTGTAACTAATGCAGTGCCCAACACCGGATTGTTCAAAGGCGGGAGCGACGATCCAGACCTCCCCATTTGGACCGGCGACGTCTTTTGCGATTGCTTCAAGGATTTTCAACCCCGGAGCTGTTATGCCGTCGTCGTTGGTGATCAAAATGCGCATGATAGGCCCCCTTTACACTTTTGATAGGCAAGGGGAAGGCTCGCTGCAAGGGGGGGAGCCTCTGGCAGGAGTTTTTAAGTACGTTGAAGAGGGTGCGTTGCGATTAAGCCTCAAGCAAGAGCGGCAAGAACTTTTGCTGCTTGAGCTTGTGGATCGCTTAGGGCGTCGCGATTTTCACCCGGAAAGAAGCGCGCACGAGTTGCGGTTGGCATTGGATCGGGTGTTAGGATGTGAACCTTTGGTCCGTTTGTTGATGTTTCAGCTTGCCAACTGCGCGCAAGCGCGATTTGCGCGGCTTTGGTGGCACCGTAACTGCCAAAAAACTGTTGGCCAGCACGTGGATCGTCAAAAAAGACCGCTTGTCCGGTTTGACCAAGAAGTGGTGCAACAAAGGAAATCAGCGTCGCAGTAGCTGTGATGTTGCCTGCGATCGACTTTGCCAGATCTTTGCTATCGATATGGGATGTTGGTGTCAGTGGCGCGGCATGGATCGCGGTATGAAGCCACATATCAAGTTTGCCCCAGCGATCATAGATGCCGCGGCAAAGGGTGGCCATCGCATCTTCGTTGTTCACATCCATCGGTGCAAGTGTCGCGCTACTACCTTTGACTTGAATGCGATCATCCAGTTCTTCGAGTGCACCCGTAGTTTTTCCTACTGCGATGATGTGATGCGTGTCGCAAAGCGCAATTGCGAGTGCGGCACCTAGGCCGCGAGACGCGCCGGTGATGAGAGCTGTTTTTGTCATGCACGCGTGATGCGTTGAATTCGTCCAAAGGTCAAGTTTTTGTACGGTGATATGTAAGCTTCAGATGGGCGCAGTGATGGAGCGCATCGGTAGGGAGGGGACAATTGAGGGGCATCAGGATAGATCGTTTGCCATCAAACTCAAAATTTGTTGGGTAAGGTTGCGCATTGTTTTCGGAAGCGTTGAGTTACAGTTGAGAAATAAGCCCAGTGCTTCGGGCCGCTTTGGCACCAACTTGCGCGAAGAGTTGATCCAATACCGGATGTCGTTGGCAGCCAAGCAGGCTCCCCCACTTTAATAATTCGGTAAGGACACCAATTTTTGCAACTTTTGCCGCATCGTGGACTAGGTCGCGTAACGTGTAGAAATGCGTTTTAGCTGCTTGTGGCCAATTGCTTGAAATGTCTTGAAAAGGTTTTTTTGTGTTTTCAAGACTGCCAGCATCACATGAGATGCTGACAGTACCTGGCAGTAGAAATGGTTTTTGTGAGAGAGCTTATTCAGCAGCTTTCATTTCAAACCCTTCTTCAATCTTATCAGTTGGTTTCACAGGATATTCGCCTGAGAAACATGCATCGCAATATTGTGGGCACTTCTTGTTGCGGCCTTTTTCTTCACCAACGGCACGGTACAAACCGTCCAATGATATGAATTTAAGGCTATCAACAGACAGGTGATCGCGCATTTCGTCTTCGGTCATCGTTGCGGCCAGGAGTTTGTCGCGCTGGGGTGTGTCGACACCGTAAAAACAAGGCCATGCTGTTGGAGGAGATGCAATACGGAAGTGCACCTCGGCTGCGCCAGCGTCCAAAATCATTTCTTTGATCTTACGCGATGTCGTGCCGCGTACAACAGAGTCATCGACCAAGATGATGCGTTTGCCTTTGACCAAAGCACGGTTCACGTTCAACTTAAGGCGTACACCCATGTTGCGGATTTGCTCTGTAGGTTCAATAAACGTGCGGCCCATGTATTGGTTGCGGATAATGCCCATCGCATATGGAATGCCTGACTCAAGAGAATAGCCAATGGCTGCTGGCGTACCGCTGTCAGGGACAGGGCAAACAAGATCAGCATCAACTGGTGCTTCTTTTGCCAACTCGCGACCAATCGCTTCACGGGTTTCATAAACAGAGCGACCCCCGAGGATGCTATCCGGGCGAGAGAAGTAAACGTGCTCAAAGATACAGAACCGTGGTGCGACCCGGCGGAAGGGGAAGTGGCTCTGAACGCCATGCTTTTCGCTTATTACAACCATTTCGCCAGGTTCGATTTCACGGACAAATTCTGCGCCAATGATATCAAGAGCACAGGTTTCTGAACTAAGAGCCCAGCCATCGCCAATTTTGCCCAAGACAAGTGGGCGAACACCCAATGGATCACGAACACCCATCAATTTGGTGCGGGTCATCGCAACGATAGAAAAGGCACCTTCAACACGACGCAATGCATCTTCCATACGTTCTGGAATGCTGCGCTGCATAGAACGGGCCATCAAATGAATGATACATTCGCTATCTGATGAGCTTTGGAAAATTGAGCCACGTTCGATCAATTCGCGACGCAGCGCATTGGCGTTGGTAATATTGCCGTTGTGCGCTATCGCGGCGCCACCCTGGGCGAACTCGCCAAAAAACGGCTGTACGTCGCGGATCGCTGTTTGGCCTTTGTTGCCTGAAGTGGAATACCGCACGTGACCGATTGAAAGTGGCCCCGGCAAAGTTTCCATAATTTTTTGAGAAGTAAAGTTGTCACGTACATAACCAAAGCGGCGTGCAGAGTTAAAGCCGTGTTCGTCGTCATAACTAACGATTCCTCCAGCTTCTTGTCCGCGGTGCTGCAGCGCATGCAGGCCAAGGGCGACAAAGTTTGCCGCATCTTTTGTTCCGATGACACCAAAGACGCCACATTCTTCCTTTAATTTATCAGCATCAAAGGGATGGGCGGGGGGCATATGTTGGGACAAAGGTTTACTCCTGTTCCGTCAACTGTAATTGTGCCCCTGTTACGCATATTAGGGGCAATTGTCACGAAACTATCATCTATTGTTGGATAGTTCCGTGTGTTAATTTCGTATCATCGCGAGATCCGCTTTGTAAGCGGATGTTTCCGCTTAATTTGCTGCGCCACAGGTGCCAACTAGGTTTTCGTATTGTTGTGTGATCCATCCAAGTGCCTGCTCTGGTTCTTGCTCTTGGATATCTGCCGTGAAGCGACCAAACACTGCAGCTGAGCGGCTTTCGTCCACGATTGTAAATTCTTGACCGGTGATAACTGTGTCATAAACAAAGAAGGAGATTGCGACGAGCAGAAGGCCACGCACGACACCAAAGAAAAATCCAAAGCCCTGATCCAAGCCACCCAGTGCAGAGCGGCGGATCAGCGAAGAAAAGAGTGGAGTGAACAAAGACATAACGATCAATGCAAGTGAGAAGACAATCGCAAATGCGCCAATGATGCTGAGTTCACAGCTGTCGGCAATGATGTCGCCAACAACAGGTATTTCGCGCACGAGTGGTTCGACGAGTGGCGCGAACATAAAGCCCAGAATGGCCGCTCCGACCCATCCGACGATTGCCATGATTTCTCGAACCAAACCACGACCATAGGCCAGCAAAGCTGACAAAATGATAACTATGGCTACAACGCCGTCAATAATTGTAAAATCCAAAGTCTTCTGCCTTTCGATTTCGATGCTTAACCAGCACCGAACACTTCACCAACAAATGCAGTCAAATCACCCATTTGATTTAGGGATATGCCACTCACGTCTATCGACTTTCCGCCAGTAGGCGCGATTGCCGATGTAAAACCAAGTTTTTGCGCCTCTTTCAACCTGTTTTCGGTCTGTGGGGCCGGTCTTAGGGCACCAGAAAGACTTATTTCTCCAAAAACAACAGCCCCGTCTGGCAATGCTGAGTCTTCTCGCGCACTGACTAATGCCGCAGCAACAGCCAAGTCGGCTGCAGGTTCACTAATTTTCATGCCACCCGCTACATTCAAATATACATCAAGGCCTGTAAATGGGATGCCACATCGTGATTCCAGAACGGCTAAAATCATCGCCAACCGTCCGCCGTCCCATCCCACAACAGTTCTGCGCGGTTGGGAGTGGGGACTTGGTGCTACGAGGGCTTGAATCTCGACCAAAACGGGCCGTGTGCCTTCAACACCTGCAAACACCACTGATCCGGGGCTTGGTTCACCACGCTCACTTAGGAATAATGCAGAAGGATTGGTGACTTGGGACAAACCACGGCCTGTCATTTCAAAAACACCGATTTCGTCGGATGGACCAAAGCGGTTCTTTACGGCGCGAAGAATGCGGAACTGATGTCCACGCTCGCCTTCGAAATACAAAACAGTATCCACCATGTGCTCAACGACACGTGGGCCAGCGATTTGCCCATCTTTGGTGACATGCCCAACCAAAACAACTGAAATACCGTTGCGCTTGGCAAAAGTGGTCAATTCATGGGCTGCACTGCGCACCTGGCTTACAGAACCTGGGGCGCTGTCGACGGTATCGGACCACATAGTTTGAATGGAATCGATGATGACCAGTTGAGGTTTTTCAACCTCAAGCGTAGTTAAAATGTTGCGTAGGTTTGTTTCTGCTGCAAGTTTAACGGGCGCATCGGCAAGACTGAGGCGTTTTGCGCGCATGCGCACTTGGGCATTTGCCTCCTCGCCTGACACGTAAATGGTTTTTAAACCAGCATTGGCGAACTGAGCCGCGGCTTGTAGCAATAAAGTTGATTTCCCGATTCCTGGATCGCCACCCACCAGAATTGCGGATGATGGAACTAAGCCACCGCCTAAAACACGGTCCAGTTCATTCATACCTGAGTGCGTGCGCGGAGGCGGGGCCTCTTCGGTAGCAAGGTCTGTCAGTTCAATTGTGCTGCCACGCCGTGCACCAATGGACTTACTTGCCTTGCCGGTTGGGCCTGACGTTGAAAGGCCAGTGTCCTCAGAGATTGTATTCCAATCGCCACAGCCATCGCAGCGGCCTGACCATTTGGTTGAGCTAGCGCCGCAGGCGGAACATGTGAAGGTGGTTGTTGATTTTGCCATAGCGCTTATGTGCCTGAGCTATCGCGTGGGGTCAAAACCTAATTGACACTTATTCAGCAGCTTTCAGCGTCAGCTCAACAATGGTGTTGTCTGCACCCACAACTGTTTTTATGCCCCATTCTGGTAAGACGTCCTTGAGCTCCTCACGAAGGCGCTCTAACTGGGTCGCAGCAACTAACTCTTCCAATTCAATTTCGCGCAGCCAATGCTTAAAATCGGTGCTTACCATTTTGGCTTGCCCTAAGCGTTCGTTGAATTGTTGCAATTCGGATTGACGTTGCTCCAAAAAATCACGTAGGCGCGTCACGTGATCGTTTGAATAAACTTCGGCGAGCTCGTTAG
>JABGTH010000130.1 GCA_018647275.1 Paracoccaceae bacterium | reverse complement strand
CCTTGCGATGGAAGTTAAGGGGGAGGTACCCCTTATGACTTCATCATGGGGCCTGACCGAAACAGCGCCAGCAACGATGATCCAACAAGAACCGACCGAAAGTTCTGGTGTCATTGGAGTGCCGATGACCGGCGTGACGCTGAAATTGCTCCCCGATAGCGATATGCGCTGTGAGGTCCGCGCCAAAGGACCAAACATCATGGATGGGTATTTTGAAGACCCAGAAAAGACAGCAGCGACCTTTGATGATGAAGGTTTCTTTATCACCGGTGATGCAATGGCGTTTATTGACCCAAATGACGCGAACCGTGGAATGCGATTTGATGGACGACTGTCTGAAGATTTCAAATTGCAGTCAGGTACATGGGTACGTGCCGCGGGCTTGCGCCTTGAATTACTCTCAACCCTCGCACCGTTCGCCGCCGATCTGGTCGTGACAGGACAGGATCGCAATGAAATCGGCCTCATGATTTTCCCAAATCGTGAAGCAATTCAAGCAGCTGGCTATACGCTAGATGACGACAATGGTGCCTATGTTTGCCCAAAATTACTTGCTGATCTTGAGCTCCGCCTAAAAGAACGCGCGGCTGGGACCTCTGGCTCCTCAACCCGTGTGACCCGTGCCATTGTATTGGCAGAACCCCAGTCCCTCGTGGACGGAGAAATAACTGCCAAGGGCAACCTGAACTTCCGCACGGTCCTGATCCGTCGGGCTGAATTGGTGACACGACTTTATAACAATGATGCCACCGGCATTGCGAAACTCTGAAGAAAGAAAACAGATGGTAGATTTTTCCAACGTCCGGGCAATTGATTTTCACACCCACGCAGAAGAACCCTGCGGCTGTCATGTCGATGATGGCTACGACGATCTGCAAGCAACGATGGCCAGCTATTTTCGTGCCCCTTGGAAACACCCTCCAACCATCACAGAAACAGCACAGCATTACCGTGATCAAAATATTGCAGCAGTCATCTTCCCCGTCGATTCAGAACGCGAAACGGGCTACCGCCGTTATAAGAATGAAGAGGTCGCCGAGCTGGCTGCTGAGAACGACGATGTGTTGATTCCATTCGCCAGTATCGACCCTCACAAAGGTAAAATGGGCCAACGTGAAGCGCGTCGTTTGATCCGCGATTATAACATCAAAGGGTTTAAATTTCACCCAACAATGCAAGGGTTCTACCCAAACGATCGCATGGCATATGGCTTATACGAGGCAATCGCCGAAGAAGGTGGCATCGCACTATTTCACACGGGTCAGACTGGTGTTGGATCAGGCATGCCAGGTGGCAATGGGATGCGTTTGAAGTACTCAAATCCTATGTACATGGATGACGTTGCCGTAGATTTTCCAGAAATGAAAATCATCCTTGCACACCCATCATTCCCTTGGCAGGAAGAAGCGCTAGCCGTTGCCCAGCACAAGCCGAATGTCTACATTGACCTTTCAGGTTGGTCCCCCAAATACTTCCCAGAAATTCTGGTGAAGTACTGCAATTCGATCTTGAAAAAGAAAGTATTGTTTGGCTCAGATTGGCCAATGATTACACCAGAACGGTGGTTGGCTGATTTCGAAAAAATTGCAATCAAAGACGAGCTGCGCGAGGGCATCATCAAAGGCAACGCAATGAAACTGCTTGGGGTCGATTAATCGGCCTGCGGTAGCTAGAATAATTAACAAATTATTTATATGATGTTGATGCTGGGTTTATTTTGCACTCACCTCAGCAATGGTTGGCTTGTGTACATTAATTACCTGAACGGCCGAACATAGATTAACGTGTAAACACAAAAGGCTCCAACATGATCATTTACGGACTAAGCACGTGCTCAGATTGCCAGAAAGCGCAAAAAGCACTGGAGACCGCAGGTAACACAATCACCTTTCGGGATGTACGCGCAGAACCTTTGAATGAGGCGGAGCTTGAAGAACTATTAATTGAGTTTGGTGATTGCTTGGTGGATCGCACCACTAATGACTATAGAGCATTGAGCGCTTGGTTGAAGAACTCTGAAGCAGATGCACAGATCTCTTCCAAACCAAAGGTAATGGCACGCCCCGTCATTCAAGATGGGGATCGCTACTATTTAGGTTGGACTGATGAGGTTCAGCAGGCTTTACTAGCTGATTAAGAGGCGCTTACTCAACGCAGGCGCAGCATGTTAAAGGCAAAAACTCATATCAAAGTTAGCTTGATATTACGCGTACCGCACGCTGTATTTGCAGTGGTCGAAATCATAACTAATGATTTACTAGACAAGCTTGTTGCAATCTTTTCATCTAAAATTTCTCTTCAATAAACTCAGGTAGCAATTCGCTACCAATTACAAGAAGCTGCTCAAATACAATCTTGGGTTTCAAACACTTTCTGAGATCTACCTGACGGGCGAAAATCTGTCAGCCGACGACAACCCGAAAGTCATCAACTTACCAGAAATCCACAGCTGCTTTCAGATATCCAAGTCTAAATTCACCAATAAATTACTTGGCGCAATCATGAACGAATACTAGACGACGAACTGCGTTAAAGCCTCGTCATTGGTTATGTCTGTCAAAGTAAATCCAGCCTCGGCAATCAGCTTACACATAACATCAAAATTCTTTGGGTCAGAAGTTTCGATCCCAATCAAAACAGACCCAAAATTTCGTGCTGACTTTTTCATGTACTCAAAGCGCGAGATATTGTCGTCTGGGCCCAAAATATTCAAGAAATCTTTGAGTGCACCCGGGCGTTGCGGAAGGCGCAAAATGAAATATTTTTTTAATCCCGAATATCGCTGCGCTCTTTCTTTAACCTCTGGCAATCGCTCAAAGTCAAAGTTTCCACCTGATGCAACACAGACAACTGTCTTACCTTTAATCTGATCTAAGATCTCACTTAGCACCTCAATCGACATTGCTCCGGCTGGCTCAAGAACGATTCCTTCAACATTCAACATTTCTAGTATCGTAGTACAAATACGGTCTTCATCCAGATGTAAAACAGTTGATCCATCGATGCCCTTCAACCGTGCAAAAGTACGCTCTCCAATCCGCGCAACCGCTGCACCGTCAACAAACGTATCCACATTAGAAACGGTCATTGGTTCACCGGAATCAACAGCTATTTTCAGACTTTGAGCACCTGTGGGTTCAACAAAAGTATAGGCGCAATCATCACCAAAATAACTAAACGCCCCCGCAGACAAACCACCACCACCAACTGGAAGAACAATGTGGTCTGGAACACGCCCTAACTGCTCTTCAATCTCAACCGCAACACTTGCCTGCCCTTCAATCACATCGTCATCGTCAAAAGGTGAAAGGAAGTAAGCACTTTGTTCAGAACAATATTTTTGAGATGCTTTAAGCGTCTCGTCGAAGTAGTCACCAACCATCCGAATCTCAACATGGGTGCCACCAAACATCTGTGTTTTCATCACCTTCTGCTCTGGTGTTGTGACAGGCATGAACACGACGCCCTTTACCCCAAAATGCCTACACATAAAGGCCACGCCCTGCGCATGGTTGCCCGCGCTGGCGCAGACAAACACTGAATGAGAACCAATAACCTTGCGCATCGCATTAAACGCACCACGCAATTTATAGGATCGAACAGGACTCAAGTCTTCACGTTTAAGCCAAATATCTGCACCAAAACGTTGAGACAGAAGATCGCTACGCAGCAAAGGGGTCGCCGGAAAAACGCTACGCATTTTGGTAGTGGCGGCGCGGGCAGAGGCAACAAACATGTCGGGGGCCATAAAACTATCCTGAACAAATACGATACATCAGACCTAAGCACAGGCAATCAAAGGGTCAACGGCCTTGCTGTCCTTGCCTCTGGGTGCAAAACGCGCTATCGCCCGCGGCGAACCTGACAAAGGAAATTTAAGATGTCCGCGCCTAAAAAAGTCGTCCTCGCCTACTCTGGTGGCCTTGATACCTCAATCATTCTGAAATGGCTGCAAACCGAATACGGTTGCGAAGTTGTGACCTTCACCGCCGACCTTGGTCAAGGGGAAGAGCTGGAACCAGCGCGCGCCAAAGCAGAAATGATGGGTGCCTCGTCCATCTACATCGAAGACGTCCGCGAAGAGTTCGTGCGTGACTTTGTATTCCCAATGTTCCGCGCCAACGCAGTTTATGAAGGTCTTTACCTTCTGGGCACATCCATCGCGCGTCCGTTGATCTCAAAACGTTTGGTGGAAATCGCGGAAGAAACCGGTGCTGACGCAATTGCACACGGTGCGACGGGCAAAGGCAACGATCAGGTTCGTTTCGAACTGGCCGCATACGCGTTGAACCCAGACATCAAAGTGATCGCACCCTGGCGCGAGTGGGACCTATCCAGCCGTACCAAGCTGATCGACTTTGCTGAAAAGAACCAAATCCCAATCGCCACAGACAAACGCGGCGAAGCACCGTTTAGCGTTGACGCGAACCTGTTGCACACATCTTCAGAGGGTAAAGTTCTCGAAGATCCAGCAGTCGATGCACCAGAATACGTGTACCAGCGCACGGTATCCCCAGAGGATGCACCGGACGAAGCTGAATACATCGAAATCGGTTTTGAAAAAGGCGACGCGGTTTCCATCAACGGCGTGGCAATGTCACCAGCAACAGTTTTAACCGAACTGAACCGCCTTGGCGGCAAGCACGGCATCGGCCGTCTTGATCTGGTTGAAGGCCGTTTCGTCGGCATGAAGTCGCGTGGCATCTATGAAACGCCGGGCGGCACGATCCTACTCGAAGCACACCGTGGTATCGAATCCATCACATTGGATCGTGGCGCAGCGCACCTTAAAGACGAGCTGATGCCAAAATACGCAGAACTGATTTATAACGGTTTCTGGTTCAGCCCAGAGCGTGAAATGATGCAAGCGATGATCGACAAAAGCCAAGAGCACGTCACCGGCACCGTCCGCGTGAAACTGTACAAAGGTCTGTCACGCACTGTGGGCCGTTGGTCTGATCACTCGCTTTATTCTGAAGCACACGTGACATTCGAAGACGACGCAGGCGCATATGATCAAAAAGACGCAGCAGGATTCATTCAGTTGAACGCTCTACGCCTAAAACTTTTGGCGGCACGCGATCGCCGCCTTAAAAAATAATTACAACTTTACAGCCGCAAGCCTGTCGTAATACGGCATGGCTTGCGCCGCTACCTCTGCGTAATCAGGCTCTAATACAGGCAGTTCGTCCTCTGCATCCGCAAAACCGGTAGAGCGATGAACGGCTCCATACCAGTGCGACGCCCAGACGCCATCACTTGCGTGGCCGCCACTTGGCCAATGCAACATACCAGCATCCCATTTCAGGCCCACCGCAACACACAGCTTGCGCATCATGCCTTCAGGGTCGTCGCGAATGTCGTGTGAGTCGATAACAACCGGCGTTTGGCCCAGCGCAATCACGTGATCGAACAGTTCAGCCTGTTGGCGGAACCCGATATCGTCCAGCTGTGGCCCTTCGCGTTTCTTCGCATAGCTAGCCACAACCCGTGCGGGATGACGGATCAGGAATACGTTGATGACATCCGCCATCCAATCACGCGGCACGCCATTGACCATGTGTTGGGTCATATGTTTTTGATAAAAAATAGGGCGGTCAGTTGGTGCCAAAAGTTGACAGGCAACTATATCAGGGTCTTGGAATTGGGATCCCAATATCTCGTTGTTCATAGGGTGAACGATTCCAGTTTTGGCCAAATAGCTGGCATAAAACGGTTCATCCACAACTGTAGAATCCTTGCGGCCACCAAAACTATACATCATGGCAGTAGATAGATTTCGCGGCCCAGACCACATCGCGATGCGCTTCGTTTGACCCATAACTCTCCCCAGTTTGAGGCACCTTAGGCCTGTAGATATACGGTGCCAATATGAAACCTCTCTCACCTCTGCGTTACATCAAATGCTCGACACTTGCAGAACCCGCTCCAGATGGTGAACTAGGATACAAAGGAGACTGAAATGGCATTTACACGCTCAGCTAAAACAACGGCCCTTGCACTAGTCGCCACCGTAGGACTGATTGCACCAGTCCAAACCGCTCAGGCAGATACTGAAACACTTACCGTTGCCGGGGGATGCTTTTGGTGTGTTGAATCCGATTTCGAAAGCGTCGACGGAGTAAAAGAAGCCATTTCAGGTTTTACTGGCGGTAAAGTGGCTAACCCTACATACAAACAAGTCGTACGTGGCGGAACTGGGCACTATGAAGCTGTTCAAATTACATTTGATCCAAATATTGTTTCACGAGATGAAATACTAAGCAATTTTTTCCGCTCAGTGGATCCAACCGATGCTGGCGGTCAGTTTTGTGATCGCGGTCAAAGCTATGCGACAGCAATCTTTGCAGAGGGCCCAGATCAAAAAGCAGCGGCTGAAAAGGCCAAAGTGCAGGCTGCCAGCGATCTTGGTCAAAAGGTTGTAACCCATATCCTAGGTTCATTCCCGTTCTACGCAGCCGATGCCTCACATCAGGACTACTATAAGGGTAGCAAGATTGTGCTGACACGCTTTGGTCCAAAGAAGCAATCAAAAGCATACAAGGCCTACCGCAATGCATGCGGCCGCGATCAACGTATTGAAAAGCTGTGGGGCACCGCAGCTCCGTTTCTTGGTCACTAACCTAACTTCGCATCCTGAATATCTTTGAGATCAGGAATAACGTCTGCCGTCCCAAGCCGTGTAACCATTAAAGCACTGGCTTGGGTCGCCAATTTGATCGCCTGCGCCATTGCCATACCGCGATCCAAGCCAGCAACCACATAACCGGTGAACGTATCACCAGCCCCAGTGGTATCAATTGGTTCGACTTTAATTGCGTCAAAATCAGTCTCTAAACTTAGGGAGTTCGCATACCAACGACATCCGTCAGCGCCCAAGGTTACAATGACATTTGGAACTTCCAGGGCATTTATTGGCTTCCCAATCGCTGTTTCAAGTTGCCCTGCCTCGATTTCGTTCAAGAATAACAAATCAATATATGGAAGCAACATCTTGACTTCATCAGCCTCAAACGGCGCAGCAGCATAGACGATGTTAAACCCCAGGTCTTTGGCTATTTGCGCAGCAACCAATTGACCTGTCGTTTCGTTCTGCATCAACAAAGTGTCGCCAGTATCAGCTTCAGCCAATGCGGCACCGATTTGATCCACTTCAAGTCGGTAATTTGCGCCGGGCCACAACAAGATCGAGTTTTCAGCACTGTCATCAACGCTGATAATCGCGTGACCTGTAACCTCTGAAACCTCAGTGATGTGACCCACATCGACGCCGTATTCTAAAAGGCGTTCAATGACCCAGCGCCCATCGGTTCCAACTGCCCCAATGTGACGTGTACGTGCACCTGCTCGAGCAGCTGCCACAGACATATTTGCGCCCTTGCCACCCAGACCCTGAGAATAGGATTTTGCAGCCAAAGTTTCGCCAGGTGCCGGCAAATGCGGCACCTGATAAACCATGTCGATGTTAACTGAGCCAAGGTTGTAGATCGTCATTAGCCAACCTTACATGCGGCCAAAATTGCCATGTTCAAAATATCATTAGCTGTCGCTGACGTTGAACAAACCTGAATGGACTCATCGACACCGGCAAGGATTGGCCCAATCACAGTCGCATCGCCCATTTCTTGCATCAATTTAACGGAAATGCTGGCAGAGTGACGTGCAGGAACCACTAAAATGTTAGCAGGGCCCGTTAAGCGTGAAAATGGATACTGTTTTTGCGACTCCGCATTCAACGCCACATCCACGGTCATTTCACCCTCGTATTCAAAATCAACACCCCGCTCATCGAGTACCTTTGGCGCGAGGTGCATTTTCTCTGCCCTCTCAGAAATGGGGTATCCAAAGGTTGAGAAGCTGACAAAAGCCACTCGTGGCTCAAGTCCCATATCGCGCGCAACAACAACAGCGCGTTCTGCAATTGTAGCTAGATCACTTTCGTCAGGCCATTCATGAACCAAAGTGTCCGCAATTAACACAATCTTTCCCTTGTGAAGGATCGCGGTAATACCCGCAGCACCATGAGCTGCATCCGCATCAAACACGTGATTGATGCGTTCCAAAATATGCGCAGATTTGCGCGTCACACCCGTAACCAATCCATCGCCATGACCATGCGCCAACATCAACGCCGAGAAAACGTGACGATCCCGTGAGGCCAAACGGTGAATATCTGAGCGATCAAAACCTTTGCGCTGCAAGCGATCATACAAGAAGCTTTTATAAGTTTCTAAATGAGG
>JABGTH010000312.1 GCA_018647275.1 Paracoccaceae bacterium | reverse complement strand
GGGGTACTTATCCGCCTGATCGGGGATTTTGACCTTTTCCAGATAGCGTTGTGCAAGGGTTAGTGCCTCTTTGCGCGATGTGTTGCGCACCGACATAGGGGCCAACAAACAGTTTTCCATCACCGTCAGATGCGGGAATAGATTGAACTGTTGAAAACACATGCCAACCTCTGAACGGATTTGATCAATGTTCTTCACATCCTGCGTCAGGGGAATGCCATCTACGATGATGTCGCCTTCCTGATGTTCTTCCAGCCGGTTAATGCAGCGGATCAAAGTTGACTTGCCTGATCCTGAGGGGCCACAAATGACGATCCGTTCGCGCGACTGCACGGTCAAATTAATGTCTGTCAGAACCTGAAAATCGCCATACCATTTGTTCATGCCTCGAATTTCGACCATGGCTTCTGGCTCCGCAGAGACGGAGGACAGAGATGTTGTTCGTGCAGTTTCCATTGGATTTCCTCTCCTCTTGAACGGCGCGCTTAACGCAGTGCCATAGAATTGCTGATGTCGTCCGTATCAACATGAGACTGCAACATCTGGGTGAGTTTCAAAAACAATGTGCAGATGACCCAATAGATCACGGCAATCGTCGCGAAAGTTTCAACAGGCGTGAAGGTGCGCCCGTTGATGTCATGGGCGGCATAGGTAAGCTCGGCCACTGTGATCATCGACAATAGCGAGGATTCCTTGATCATCGTGAGGGCAATGTTGGTGCCGGGCGGGAATACATAGGTGTAAAGCTGTGGAAAAATAACACGACGCATGTAGAACCCGTATTTCAGCCCCAAAGCCTTGGCCGCATCAAACTGACCCTTTGAAACGGCCTCAACCCCACCGCGAAACACTTCGGCAAAATAGGCCCCGCCATAGATCGATAGACAAATGAACCCTGTGGTCAACCCCGACAACCGGATGCCGTAAAATGGCAGGGCGTAGAACATCATAAAGATCAGGATCAACAGCGGGATGTTGCGCATCAACTCGATATAAACAATGGCAGGCCAGCGCAGCACGCGTCGTTTTGAGATGCGCAGCAGGCAGACCACCACGCCGATGAATATCCCAATGGGGATGGCAATGAACGAAATCAACAGCGTGTTGAAAATTCCTTCAATCAGGATGTCGCGGTTTTCCCAGATCGCCCCAAAGTCGAATGTCATGACGCGCTCCTAAAGCCGGAATTTCTGGGATCGCCGCTGGAGGTATTCTCCAAATTGGCTGATCGAAAAGCAGATCACAAAGTAGATGAATGCGGCCAGCAACAAGACTTCGACGGGGCGGAACGTTTCATTGTACAGCATCTGCGAAGCGCGGGTCAGTTCAACCAAAGTGATGGTCGACAACAGCGGCGTGATTTTGATCACCATGGTGAATTCGTTCACCAAAAGTGGGATCACCGAATTAAACACCTGCGGCAGGATCACCTTAAACCAGACCTTGTGTTTGGGCAGGCCCAAGGCCTCGGCGGCCTCCCATTGGCCTTTTGGAATGCGGCTAAGACCGCCGCGCAGGATTTCGGCGACATAGGCGCCACTGTTGAAACCCACGGCCATAATCCCAGCGGTGAACGGCCCAATGTTGATGCCCGTCAACGGGGCCAAAGCGTAATAGAACACCAGAATTTGCACCAAGGCCGGTGTGCCCCGGATAAAGCTGCCATAGATGCGCACGAAAGTACGCAGCAGCCAGAACCGGCTGTTTCGCATCAGTAAAAGACCAGTGCCCACAAGGATACCGACACCGCAAGCGATCACGCCCACAAAGATCGTGTAAAGCGCGCCCCAGAAAAGGGGGCCCGCCTTTGGGATGATTTCGATGAACTGTAGGTCCATGGTTCAATGTCTCAAAATTGAAAAAGCGTTGGCCTGAACAGGTTTAATGCAAACGCTGTCCAGACCAACCAGTGACGCTTAAAGAGCGCCTTCGGGAAGGTAATCTTCGGGCAAGTCCATTTCAAAACCGAACCACTTCATTTGTAGCTCTTTCAGGGTGCCTTCCTGCTCAAGCTTCTCAAGGGCTGCGTTCACACGATCCCGCAGATCAGCACCATCTGGATGGGCAACCCACGCAAACAATGTGCCACTGCCGATGTTTGTCAGCTGGGCGAATGTATCGGGGCGCTGTTCCTGCATTGTGGCCAGCGAAAAGGACGGGATTGTGCCGATGTCAATCTGACCACCCGCAAGGGCAAGGCGCATGTCGTCGGTTGATTTAAAGCCGCGAATGTCAGCAAAACCGGCCCCGCCATTGGCCTTAAGCTCAGCATCAGTCGCCTCAACTTCTTGTGCCTGAGAAGAGCCAAGCTCAACCCCGATGACCTTGCCATTCACGTCATCCAGGCCCGTCATGCTATCATCGCCGTGGCGCTTAACCAGCATAGTCTCCGCCACCGCCAAGGGCCGGGTGAAG
>JABGTH010000311.1 GCA_018647275.1 Paracoccaceae bacterium | reverse complement strand
CTCCGTCAATGATGTCTGCTCCGGCGCCACCATAGACGGTATCGTGTCCTTGACCCGCGGATATGGTATCATCTCCACCCAGCGCATCGATGGTGTCATCGTCGCCGTCTACACCATCAACCACGTCACCCTGTGGATCTCCGGTGTAGGCGTCGTCAATAATGTCGTCATCGGAACTGCCCGAAACTACGCCATCGCTGGCAAAGTTAACAACGACAGATGCGTCGCCGGGGTCAACGGTCATTGTGTGGTTTTGTCCGTCAGCGCCCAGATACTGGATCGTGTAGATGCCCCCGCTCACCGTAAATGAGGTCGAGTCGTCGATGATAAAGCTGTCTTCTGGACCTTCGTCTTTTATATCTACATTGAAGCTGTCGTCGAAAGCGGACAGATCAAAGTTAAAGCTGTCTGGCTCTACATCTTTTTTGCCAATTTTCGAGATTTCGACGTCTGTCCAGTCTGAAGGATCCTCACTGGCATTGGTGAAACCGTCGGTAAAGAAAACGTCCTGACTGCCTGAGATGTCAGTAGAAGCAAAGTCTTCAACCTCGATCTCAAGCGTACCTTTCTTGTCCGTTGGAAGAGAGCTGTCGATTGTGACATTGATCGTTTCAGCCATGGTTATGTTCCGGCGTCACCATCCCCAGCGGTACATTTGCGATCTTGTCGTTCTGGACGTAGGACGCTTGGCGAAAGTCGGCTCCTTTACCTGCAAGACAAAGAACGCCATCCGGATTGTGCGTCTCAATCCTTTTGAGCATGTCGCGGGCTGCGCGGCACTGGTATTTGTTGCAGGTGTCTGACCGCATTTGGCGGGGCAGGGCGCATCCATCAGGCCCGTGATACAAACAAGACCCCTGTACGTGTTGCTCAGGCAAATACGAGATGTAATTGAGCGCAACCTTTTCTGTCGCCTGTTCGTTGATGTAAAGAGCCGCGCGTTTTGCAGTCTTCGCATCAATAAAGGCTTTGCGACCCAGAGCAAGGGTGCAGCAGTTGCCCTGACAGCCCCTGCATAACGCCTCAAACTCGACCGGTGGCGTGCCTTCGTGTCCGGTTGGCTGGGCCTCTTCCGCGGACACACTGTCGAGTTCCAGTTGCATTAGGTGATCAAACAGGGCCCGAGTTTTTTCGGGGTCGGGTTTTTGAAGTTGCTTGAGCAAGAAGGGGGTATGGCCAACAACCTGAGCCGGGGTGTCCGACTTTTCGTTGTAGGTCCGCAACGCGGTCAATGCCGGGGCTTCGGTGGTTCCGGAGCTAATGGCGAAAGCTGCCCCAACGGCAGCGACCTGCAAAAAGGTCTGGTATTGTTCGCTGTCAGCCCCCGTGGCCGTGCAAAACCCATCGGCCAGTTGCGCGATGCAGCGGTTGGTTTCCGATGGGAACAGGCGAACAAGGGCCCTTGCTGTCAGAAGCAAGTCCCACCCCATAGGCTTGAATTGGCTGTTTTTGAAATCAACGCCGAACAGTTTCCCGTCTCGCGCTACCATGAGGTTTGAAAGGGCCCCGTCATTTTTTGAAAGAACAACCCTTTCGTAAGTAAAGGCGCGCAAAAAATCAGAGTTCTGGTCCAAGCTGAAAGTGCTATAAAACTCACTGTAATGGCGTAGGTAGCGATCCCAGTTCCCTTTTACCTTCTTGAACGGAGCGGCATTGGCAAAATCACCCAGCCACTTGCCAATGGCAAAGCACGTGTAATCCAGAGACTCGCTATCGATCACGTCACGTAGGTTGTCGCCATCAATGTAAGTGATTGCTAGAAAGCCGGCCTCGTCAGAGAAAAACTTCAGATTGGGCACTTTCTCAGACCGCGCATGAGCCCGAAGCGCATCTCGTTCACGCAGGTAGCCAGCACGAGCTTTCGGGCTGTCGACGGGAAAGTGCTTCACGACACATACTTCGCCAGCATATGAAAACTTGAGTGTCGTCGCATGTGAAGAGCGCGCCATCACTGACACGGACATATCGGTTTCGGTTAGGTCAGGCGCGAGTTGTTTTGCAATGGTTCCAGCATGCGAAATGACAAACTTCCGCTGATCTGGTCCACCGACATTGAGTTCTGCGATACTGTTCATTGCCCATCTCCAATAGTCACAGCTTAAAAAAATAGACACTCACGACTGAGACATTCAATAAGCTTGCGCGTCTCATTTGGTTGAAGCGGGGCGACAATGGGGCAATTTGAGGGCTATTGTTCACAAGCTGAGAGCAGAAGTTGACACGCATGTAGTGCATTGTTTGCAAACACCATTCGAATGGCCGCTTTCCTCCCATTCGCTACGAATGCTGCGTTTCAGACCAAAGCCAAGAATGGACCGCACCTGGATACAAAACCTGTTCACTTAAGCCTCTAGGCTCAGGACCCATTAATTGCCTTGATGCTGGTTTGTCGTCATGATTCACGAACCCCAATGATTTGGGGG
>JABGTH010000170.1 GCA_018647275.1 Paracoccaceae bacterium | reverse complement strand
GAATTCGGCAGGTGCATGTAGTTGATGAACATTGCCAAACCTAAAATACCGAACACGATTGAAGGAACCGCCGCTAGGTTCGATATATTCACTTCAATTATATCCGTGATCCAGTTCTTAGGCGCGAATTCTTCGAGGTAGATTGAAGCGGCAACGCCAATGGGCAAAGCCAGAACCAATACAACGAGCATCATAAAGAACGAACCAATCATCGAGGTTCCCATGCCCGCGGCCTCAGGGCGCGCGTCAGATGCATCAGACCCAGTGATGAACGCCATGTTAAAGCGTTTGGCCAAGCAACCCTCGGCTTTCAATGCGTCTACAAGATCAAGCTGCGCTGGAGATATGTTTTTGTCGTTGCCAATACTGTCGCGGCTAACACGTCCTTTCAGGTAACCATCAACACGCGAAGATGCCAAAAATTCGAAACCAATGGTCTCACCAATTTTGTTTGGGTTGTTCAGCACATAATCTCGTACCTGAGCTGCCGCACTTTTAGACAGAATACCAACCATCTTTTTAGCTTTAAGATCAGTTTCAATCCCTAACTCTGTAACTTTCGCATCAAGCGCGTTTGACAATAACGGAGTATAGCCAAATGTGGATACCTTTTTGAGATCATCCAGATCACGGTTGCCTTTTTTATCCAGTTTGCCGGCCAACAATTCGACCTCCAGCGCGATAAATGTTTGTTGATAGGCACCTGCCCCACGTGTCACAATGTTGAAAACAAGGATCGACAGCATCAACAGACCAAAGGCGATAGCAATCATCCCATAGGCTTTGAACCGTGTCTCAGCTGCGTTACGTGTGCGAGTGCGCGCATCCAGCTGCAGCAGCGGCGATTTCTTCTTTTCAGGTTTTTGAATAGCGTCGGTCAATCGTACTGCTCCCGATATTTGCGCACGATATAAAGCGCGATCACATTAAGGCCGAGGGTTAGAACGAACAACGTCAAGCCAAGTGCAAACGCCACCAGCGTTTCTGGGCTCGCGAAATCAGTATCACCCGTCAATTGGCTAACGATGCGTGTTGTAATGGTTGTCATCGCTTCTAGCGGATTGGCCGAGAACTTTGCGATTGCCCCTGCCCCCAAAACAACAATCATGGTCTCTCCAATTGCACGTGACGCGGCCAATAGAACCGCCCCTACGATCCCAGGCAGTGCGGCAGGAAGCACAACTTGGCGGATCGTTTCAGAGGGCGTTGCGCCAAGCCCAAGCGAGCCGTCGCGCAATGACTGAGGAACAGCGTTGATAATGTCATCAGACAGCGAGGACACGAACGGGATCAACATAATCCCCATGACCAAACCAGCGGTTAGAACAGCAGTGGCACCACTCATCCACTCCACCCCCAACAATCCTTCTTCACCACGCCCAAACACGCGGACCAATGCGGGACCAACTGTCAGAAGCGCAAATAAGCCATACACGATGGTTGGAATACCGGCTAATATTTCGAGCAGTGGTTTGGCAAACGCGCGGACTCTTGGACCTGCATATTCACTAAGGTAAATGGCGGCAAACAATCCAACTGGGACCGCAACAATCAATGCAATTATTGAAATATAGATCGTGCCCCACAGTAATGGTAGAATAGATAGATCGCTGTCACCACGAAAATTCGGAGCCCATAAACCGCCAAAAAAGAAGTCTGTCCAAGGGTGAAGCTTGAAGAAATTAATCGATTCAAACAGCATCGAAAACACAATGCCAATGGTTGTCAAAATGGCCAAAGACGCCGCCAAAACCAGTAAGGCAAGTATTCCACGTTCAACCGTATTTCGTGCGCGAAACGTTGGTTTAGCTGCTAAGACTGAGAGGGCAAAACCGATCAATGCCAGCGGAGCGACAATCAAAACCATCCACAGCTGACCCATCTTCGTTTGTGCGCGATAGTTTTGAGCCGCCTCTAACACCTCTGGCTGAACATCAGAGCCAACCGCGGCACCAACACCAGCCAATAGTGCCCGAATATCCGTTTGTTCCGTGTCCAGTTTAAGTGTTTCGTTTTGGCTAAGGATACCTGTACTAACAACAACCTCAAGACCATCTGCAACACGGCGAACATCGCTCATGACCAACCCGATGGAGGACCCTTCAGGGATGAATTTGTCTGGAATGGTCGATAGAACATTGCGTTCCACCAGCATTGGTTGGGCAAGCAGCCAAATCAGCAAAACACCCAGGGCCGGTATCGCTGTGAACATGGCAGCATTAGAACCGTAATAAACCGGAAGCGAATGCAGTTTTCTCCGATCGCCACCAGCGGTAGAAATCGCACGCTTACCTGCCAAAAAGTAACCCAGTGTAGCCAAGATCAGGATTGCTATGACGAGTAGGCTTGTCGTGCTCATATTTCGCTCCGTTGTTGCTCTGATCGCGATAATTTATAGTAAATCAGGCCACCCGTTTGAAAGGGCAGCCTGATGTATTGTGCTATTTTTAAGAACCAGACCCAACGACAACTTCG
>JABGTH010000309.1 GCA_018647275.1 Paracoccaceae bacterium | reverse complement strand
ATTTATTTTTTTGGCTATGACAAACTGAATGTCTGCAGTCTCAAGTGCGTCAATGATTATCCGGACCTTACCACCTGATATGCCAGAAGCTACTCGACAGCCTGCTGCATATAGTGGTTGGACAAGGGCATCAGCAGCGCGAATGACGGCAAACCTGTAGCAAGTGACAGTTGCGTGCAAAATATTTCAAAAGAAGAGGCCGCGCAATTTGCACGGCCTTGAATTCTTGGTCAGAGATTTGAGTTTAGGCGTGGTGCCTCAACTTCACTCGTCGTGTTAGCGGCGACGATCGCGGCGCGCGCTCATGGGTTGGAATGCAACGCCAACGTGGGCTTCGCAATATGGTTTGCCCTGTTGAACAGTCAGACCACAGAACCAAAAGTCTTCGGTTGCTGGATCGCCAACTGGCCATTTGCATGTGCGCTCTGTCAATTCCATCAAAGTCAGCTTCTTAGCTTTCTTTTCGATTTCATTGACCTTGGCCAAAGCCTCTGGGCTGATTTCATTTGCAGATGGCTGCGGCGGCAGCGGCTGACCTGCAGGGATGATCATCTTGCGCGCAGGCAAGTTGGATTTAGGTAAGTTCGGATCAACTGGCTTAATCGCCGGTTCCGTTCTCATCTCTACCTTAGGCTTGGCCGGCCCCTTTGGGGCTGCTTTTGGTTTTGCATCCGCTTTGGCTGCGGTGCTTGTGGTTGTGCGATTGGATAGGCCCAAGCGATGCACCTTGCCGATAACGGCATTGCGGGTTACGCCGCCTAATTCTTTTGCGATCTGGCTGGCCGATTGGCCCTCGCCCCACATCTTTTTCAGTACTTCAACGCGGTCGTCAGTCCAGGACATAGGGTTTCCCTAAGCTAAAAAGCGACCCATCGGGGGGGCCGCTTCGGGGTGTTGTTAAGAAGTCTATTCTAATGGTTCTGTTGGCGGTGACAAGCATGATACGTCATGCGCGTCGTAGTTGCGCCTCTCGAAGGGCCAAAAGAACCGCCCCAGCAATGATAATACCGGCTCCAAGGCAGGTAATTGCATCGGGAAAGATGTCATAAAATATTAGGTCATAGAGGGTTGCGAACAGCAGTGTTCCATAGCTGAACGGTGCCACAAAACTCGCGTCTGCACGGGCCAATGCATTCACGAAACACGCTTGTGCTAAGGCCATGAAGGTCCCGATCAGGGCCAAAAGCCCCCATTGTGCCAGTGTCGGGGTGATCCAAAATGGGATCACTGCAAAGGATGAGATGATGGCCCCGACCGTGTTGTTTGTAAGTAAAACTTGAAGCGGGTTCTGCTTGCCCGACAATTTTTTGATAATAATTAGCTCAAATCCTAACAATACAGCGGCGCCAAGGGGCAGAAGCGCCGCAATTTGAAAGCTTGCGGGTGTGGGGCGAAGTAGAATTGCAGCGCCAATAAGCGCAATTATCGCAGCACCCCAGCGGATTGGCCCAACCCGTTCCCCCAACAGAGGAATGGCAAGCATCATGGCAAAGACGGGGTTCAGGAATGAAATCGCAGTCGCATCTGCAAGTGGTATGTAGGCAACGGATGCAAACATCAGAGTTACGCCCGCCCAACCGAATGTGGTTCTAATAACGTGCAGACCCCAATGGGGTGCATCAAATTTTGGGCGCACGACACCGGCCACCATCACTAATCCAAGAAATGCAAAGACGTAACGCCCGTGTGAAATTTGTAAGGGGTGCAAGGCTGGTCCAAATGCATCAGAGCCCAAAGCCTTCGCGAATAGGGTGGTTGCCGCGATGAATGCAGAGGCGATACATATCAAAGTTGCGGCTAAGGCTGGATTCTGTGTGCGCGTTTGAAACATACGTCCGCTATGCGCCTGCATATTGAGTGATGCAAGCGGGCAATATGTGGGTGGCCAATCATTGCGCGATGCACTAAAGTTAAGGCTATGAACACACTGACACATATCTCAGCTTTGCGACGACTGCGCTTTACAGCGTAAGTTGCCTCTAAACCTGTGTTCCGCGCGTTTTGCGCATTAATTTCCCAAAATCGTTGACCTGCCAGTATCCTCAATGCACAACTCGCTTTTCTGTCGTGCTGGCTTTTTTCAAAGGATGATCTGATGATCGCTTCTGTTCTACCTACCTATTCTCGTGCTCCTATGACGTTTGTCAAAGGTGAAGGCTCTTGGTTGATCGAAGCAGATGGCCGACGCTTTTTGGATCTGGGTGCTGGTATTGCAGTAAACGCTTTGGGTCATGCCCACCCCGCACTTGTAAAAGCGCTGGCAGATCAGGCAGGTGCGTTATGGCACACTTCTAACCTGTACCATATTCCACAACAGCAGATGCTTGCAGATAAATTGGTAGACGCAACATTCGCCGACACCGTGTTTTTCACTAATTCTGGCACAGAGGCGTGCGAGTTGGCAGTAAAGATGGCGCGCAAGTATTGGTACGACAAAGGCCAAAATGATCGTGTTGAGATCATCACGTTTGATGGATCATTCCATGGTCGTTCCTCAGCGGGTATTGCAGCTGCTGGGTCAGAGAAGATGACCAAAGGGTTCGGCCCATTGCTGGGTGGCTTTACGCATCTGACGTTTGGGGATCATGACGCGCTAACCGCTGCAGCCAGCAACAAGACTGCGGCCATAATGGTGGAACCTGTTCAGGGCGAAGGTGGTATTCGCCCACTGCCAGATCAGTGCCTTAAGGGCCTGCGTGATCTGTGTGACGAGCATGGCATTCTGTTGATACTGGACGAGGTTCAATGCGGCGTTGGTCGTACGGGTAAATTGTTTGCGCATGAGTGGGCTGGTGTTGAACCAGATATCATGATGGTTGCCAAAGGCATCGGCGGTGGTTTTCCCCTTGGTGCAGTGTTGGCGACTGAGGACGCGGCGTCTGGCATGACGGCGGGCACACACGGATCGACCTATGGCGGCAATCCGTTGGGTTGTGCAGTGGGTTGTGCTGTCTTGGATGAAATCAACACGCCTGAATTTTTGGCAGAGGTGAACCGCAAAGCCGGGGCGATGCGCCAAGGGCTTGAAGCGTTGGTCGCGCAATACTCTGGTGTGTTTGAAAGTGTAACTGGCGCGGGGTTGATGCTGGGTCTGAAATGCAAGGCCAGCAATGTGGATGTGGTCACAGCTGGATATGACT
>JABGTH010000308.1 GCA_018647275.1 Paracoccaceae bacterium | reverse complement strand
ACCAACAGTTCCGCCTTTACGGCCCGGGTTCTGGGTGGAATTGGCACCCAAAACTTGATGCGGGTCCTCAATACCCAAACGTGCCCATGCGCGGGCTTCTGGGTCGCCGATGGGTTTGGTTGGGCGTTCCCATACCTTATCTTCTGACTGCTGGGCGTTGATTTCAGCCTCAGTGGTGCCGTCAAAAAAATTCCATTTTAAATTATATTCACGCACGTGAGCTTGGCAGAACCAGAAAAAGTCATCTAGCACGTCTGGTGCTTTGGGTGCGCGGTACTTGCCAGCTTCCTGACAGGTGTCGTGATCGCATAAGCGCGTCGATGTCTCGGACGCACCGGACATGCCGCGGCGGCCGCGGGGATTTTTCTTTTTCGAGGTGGATACGGACATATCGAATCCGAATGGATCGGGCTTTGGCATCAGTTGGACCTTTTCGACTCTGGCGATACACTTTAGAAGAATGGTTGGCAGTGTGAAGGGGCTAGGATCAAAATGAGCGAAAAAATGTCTGTTGCAAAAGAGATAGAAATGCGCTTGCGCGAAGGGTTGGCCCCACATTTGGTGGAGGTTGTTGACGATAGTGAAAGTCATCGTGGCCATTCTGGGTTCCAAGAAGGCGGGGAGAGCCATTTCAACGTGATGGTTCGCGCGAATGCATTTGAAGGCAAATCACGCATTGCGCGCCACCGTCTGGTGCATAGCACTTTGGGCCCCGAGTTGATCGGGCGTATTCATGCTTTGGCGCTGGATTTAGGCGTTTAAACTGTATGTTAAGTATCTGAATCTTCAGTTGCGAGGCGATTTGCAGGGGATTACAATGAGCCCTTCATGCCCGCCACTTCACTAGTCTCTTCCACGCCATTGTCGACCAGCATTTGCGTGGCACCTTCGCCACCGGCAGGGTTTTTGGAATCTACAACATCCATGGAAACCACCATATCATCAGCATTCAACGCGGCGCCTTGATCAGCCACGTTAGGCGCAACAAGCCTCTCAGGTGAGTAGGCCTGAACAGGAAACTGTTTGTGCAGCGGGGGCAGTATGAATCAAGCAGACTCCGCCTCTCAAAGGAGGCCATCTGCCATTCAGTTTGCTGCTCTGCACTTTCTTCACCGAAGGGGTGTTGTTGTGCGTTTTGTAACCCGCTTATTTTATTGCCTGCTCATTCCGTATTGTTTTTGTTTCGGAACTTGGAAAAATGCTAGGTTGAAAATTACTGTGAGCCAAGGGATTTGAATTCTACGAATTTTTGCATGCTCATTTTACAACAATAATTGTGTTGGATCTGTTGCTGTTAAAACGCAATTAAGCGACGGATTGCTCCGCCGCTTAATGAAATTTGATAGCGGTTTTGGAAAGCTGACCTTTAGCCTTTGAGGGTTTTGGCAACCAATTCGTTCACAGCCTTTGGATTGGCTTTGCCGCCAGTGGCTTTCATAACCTGACCTACGAACCAACCAGCAAGCTTTGGGTTCTCAAGCGCTTTTGTCACTTGATCCGGATTTGCTGCAATTATTTCGTCCAAGGCCGCTTGGATAGGACCAAGGTCGGTCACTTGTTTCATGCCTTTGGCTTCAACGATCTCGGCAGGATCACCGCCTTCTGTATAGACGATTTCGAACAGGTCTTTTGCAATCTTGCCGCTTATTGCGTCAGATGAAATTAGATCAATAACACCACCCAATTGTACAGGTGATACGGGGCTTTCGGTGATGTCTTTGTCATCCTTTTTTAGGCGACCAAACAATTCGTTGATTACCCAGTTGGCCGACATCTTGCCATCACGACCATTTGCCACGTTCTCAAAGTAACCGGCGGTTTGAACGTCAGCTGTTAGAACAGATGCATCATAGTCTGACAGTTTAAAGTCATTTATGAAGCGTGCTTTTTTAGCGTCTGGTAGTTCTGGCAAGTTGGCTTTGATATCATCAACCCACTCTTGCTCAATTTCTAAAGGCAACAAGTCTGGATCCGGGAAATAGCGATAATCATGCGCTTCTTCTTTGGAACGCAGCGGTGAAATCTCACCCGTGTCGGGGTTCCACGCAATGGTGTTTTGCTGGATTGTTCGATCGTTTTCCAACTCGCCGATTTGGCGTTTAGCTTCGGCCATAATTGCAGCTTGGATGAAACGCATAGAGTTCATGTTCTTCAGCTCGCATCGCGTGCCCAGGAACGAGAAATCATCGCCGTTTTCACGGAATTTTTCGTAATCACCGGCGCGGCACACAGATACATTCACGTCAGCCCGCAGGTTGCCGTTTTGCATGTTGCCATCAGAGGTGCCGAGATACTGAACGATCTGGCGGATCTTGGCGATATAGGCCGCGGCCTCTTCAGGGCTACGAATGTCTGGTTTGGAAACAATTTCCATCAGGCAAACACCTGTACGGTTCAAATCGACGAAAGACATGTTCGGGTCCATATCGTGGATGGATTTCCCCGCGTCTTGCTCCATGTGAATGCGTTCAACGCGCACTATGCGTGCGGTGCCGTCACCCAGTTCAACCAAAACTTCGCCTTCACCAACAATCGGTTCGTACAGCTGGGAGATTTGGTAGCCTTGCGGCAAATCGGGGTAGAAATAGTTTTTGCGGTCAAACGCTGATTTTAAGTTAATTTCTGCATTTAGACCAAGGCCGGTGCGCACCGTTTGCTCGATGCAATATTCGTTGATGACGGGCAACATGCCTGGCATGGCGGCGTCAACGAAGGCCACGTTTGAGTTTGGCTCGGCTCCGAATTTGGTGGAGGCGCCAGAGAAGAGTTTGGAATTTGAGCTGACCTGAGCGTGCACTTCCATGCCAATGACCAGTTCCCAGTCATATTTGGCCCCAGCAATCGTTTTGATTTGTGGCAATTCGTAAGTCAGATCGAGCATCATCATCTCCTGTGGGCAACGTAGCACGGCGGTTTTAGGACAGGGGCGACACAGGAGCAAGGGGGGACGAGGTGATCTGGCCCCTGGATGGTGCGTTAACTTTGGTCCTTGGGGTTTTCGCGTTCCATTTCGCCGCATCGACTTTAGATGAGGGAACACTCAGACTTTGATAGCGTGCGGCGTATCGCTACCGATTTGGAGTTTCTACCCATGGAAAACGTCATAGAAGTTCAGAGGCCCGAACACAGCTTGATCACATAGCAGTCAAAGAGGTCAGGATAAGCATCAGATTGCTCTAGTATCTAAATTTCGAGAGCTGTCAAACTGTCTGACTTCGTCGAAGCCTTTTACAAAACGCCGTTACTTCGTTTTTAAACATGTTGTCTTAACCTTGGCCCCCTAAAGGGCTGATGTTTGACGCGGATGTGACAGCGCTGTCGAAGGTGCTGACGGATCGGATTTCTATTTGGGAAGTCGAAACGCGCCACGATGCACAGATATTTTTATCAGCTGGTGGAGCAAAGCCGTGGTTGATGGTGCAGCCAATCGGAGATGGTACATGATTGTATTTTGGATCTGTTTTTGTGCCTGCGCCGTCCAAGGTTAAGGGCCAGGCACCCAAAGTGGGCTGGCTT
>JABGTH010000165.1 GCA_018647275.1 Paracoccaceae bacterium | reverse complement strand
CGGACAAAATCAACACGTTCTTCACAGAACGCGATCTATTGCAGTACCGCACCTTTGGCTACGGTCACTCGTTTGGTGTTTTGTCCCACTATTATGGGCGTGAAGCAGGGTTGGAACTTCGTGAAGATGTAGACACGGTTCTAGAGGTGGGCATGGTCATTTCCATGGAGCCAATGTTGACGATTGCCGATGGGAAACCGGGGGCAGGAGGATATCGTGAGCATGATATCTTGGTGATCACCGAGGACGGAAACGACGACATTACGAGTTATCCGTATGGGCCTGACTTCAACGTCGTAGGCTAAATAAATGAACCTGAGTCGCACTTGCGGCTTGGGTCAGCTTCCTGTGCGGACTTCGCGTATCCATGCCACGATTGTGGCGCGTGCTTCATCAGACATTTGAATTGCGTTGGGTGGTGGCATTGCACGGCTTAGACCAGCATGCAAATAGATTTGGTCAGCATAACGGGCCACGTCTGCTTGGGTCTCAAGATAGACGCCTTTAGGTGCCCATTGCATGTTGTTCCAAAACGGTTCGCGGGCGTGGCACATGGAGCAGTTGCCAAGGACGGTATCGTATGCCGCCTCAAACCCATCCGCGGACGCGTATTGTTGTTCCACAGCTGTGAGTGGGCGCAACCCTGCCTCTTCTACGGTTTCAGTTGGGCCAGCGGTTGAAAGCCACGCGATGATCAACATCAACATGATCGTTACGCCCCATGTCCAATGCGGGCCTTTGCCGGTCGCGTGCATGGTGTTGAAGTAGTGGCGGATCGTTACACCCGTTAGGAACACGAGGCTTGCGATAATCCAGCTGTATTCAGTTCCAAAAGACAGCGGATAGTGATTGCTAAGCATCAGGAAGATGACAGGCAATGTGAGGTAGTTATTATGGGTTGAACGTAGCTTTGCGATTTTACCGTATTTGGCGTCGGGCGTGCGCCCTTCTTGTAAATCTTTCACCACAATCCGCTGGTTCGGCATAATGATGAAAAAGACATTGGCCGTCATGATGGTGGCGGTGAACGCACCCAAGTGCAGCAATGCAGCACGGCCAGTGAAGATTTCGTTGTATCCCCAAGACATCGCGATAAGGATCACAAAGAGCAAAAGCATTAGAAGCGTTGGATGTTCGCCTAGTTTGGATTTGCACATGAAGTCATAACAAATCCAACCAATCATCAGTGAACCGCCAGAAATCAAAATGCCCTGAATTAGGGTCAAATCAGCTTTGGTCGGATCCAACAAAAATAGCTCACCACCCGCCCAATAGACAATCATCAACAAAGCCGCGCCTGACAGCCATGTGAAATAACTTTGCCATTTATGCCAGATCAAATGCTGTGGCATATTGTTGGGGGCGACCATGTATTTTTGGATATGGTAGAAACCACCACCATGAACTTGCCACTCTTCACCGCTAACACCATCAGGCATTTCGGGTGCTTTTTTCAGCCCCAAATCAAGCGCAATAAAGAAGAATGATGCACCAATCCACGCCATCGCTGTGATGACATGCAGCCAGCGCACAACAAAGGCGATCCAGTCCCACAAAATTGCTAGATCATACATGATCGCTCTCCTTAAAAATCAACGTCTTGGGCACACTAGCCTAGACTAGATTATTCCGATATTGTCCAAAATGGAAAGCAGTATCAAGAAAAACAAGTCAATGTCCTATTTGAATAACATACGCACATTTGTAAGGGTTTACGAGCTTGGAAGCATGTCTGCGGCAGGCCGTGATTTACGCATTTCGCCTGCTGTTACGTCATCACGCATTTCGCAGCTTGAAGAGCATCTTAGCGTTCGCTTGTTCCAACGCACAACACGCAGTTTAACACCCACAGAGCAGGGTAAGGCGTTCTACAGTGGTGCTTGTGAAATTTTAGAATCCGTAGACAGCGCAGAGGCGCAGGTGGTCAACATCACCGATAACCCAAAAGGGTCGCTTTATGTCGCAGCCCCATTTGGCGTGGGGCGCCGCCTGATCGCACCGCAAGTGCCTGCATTTATCGCTGAATATCCTGAGGTGAAAATTCGCCTTCGCCTTACGGATCGTAAAGTTGATTTGACGACTGAAGGGCTAGATCTTGCCTTCTTCCTTGGCCAACCCGAAGATAGCAACCTACGCATTCGCAAAATTGCTGATGTGGAACGCGTCTTGTGTGCATCCCCAAAATACATCGCATCGCGCGGGAATCCTTTGTCTGGAACTGAGTTGGTCGCTGACAAACATGAATGTTTGAATTTGCGTTTTCCGGGTGCCACAGAATTTGAATGGCGCCTTCAAACCGATGAGGGTGCAAAAAAGTTTCGTGTTACAGGTCGTTATGAATCAGATGATGGGGATGTTCTGACAGAGTGGGCCTTGGGCGGGAATGGCATTGTGATGAAGCCAATTTTTGAAGTTGCGGAACATTTGAATTCGGGACGTCTTATTCCAGTTGCCGGTCAAACACCGCCAACACCTATTCAAATGGCCTGCCTGTTTACACATCGCAAACGCCAGGATCCCAAAACCAGATTGTTTATGGATTTTGTGATCGAACGTATTTCAAAAGCAGTGCGCGGATCCACTAACGGCGTTTAGCTACCGCGGTATGTTGAATACCCAAACGGCGAGAGCAACAAAGGTACGTGATAATGTGCAGCTTCAGACATTCCAAAACGAATTGGAACTACATCTAGAAAACGGGGCTCTTCAGGTGGTGTGCCGATCGCGTCAAGGTACCCGCCAGCGTGAAACACCAACTCATAGGTCCCCATTTCGAATTCCTCAGCAGGTAGAATTTGCCCGTCGGTGCGACCATCATCATTTGTTACTAAAGTCTTGAGGTGTGTGCGCGCCTCACCATCGATCTTGAACAGTTCGATTTTTAGACCTTGTGCAGGGCAACCACGCGCCGTGTCCAAAACATGCGTCGTCAAATATCCAGCCATTGGTGCAACTCCTCAATTTCAACTAGTATATAGACAGACCGCGCGGCGCATGGAAACCTATGCTGCAACAACCCAGTCAAAAGACTGCTTATTGTTTTTATTGAAAAACAGCGCGACTGTATTGGAATATGGGTACCCAAACACTGAGAGGATGAATTGAGTGAACCGCTATCCCCGTGACATGAGTGGCCATGGTGCCAATCCACCCGCCGCAAATTGGCCTAACGGCGCAAAGATCGCAGTACAGATTGTGCTGAATTACGAGGAAGGCGGCGAAAATAATATCCTTCACGGTGATGCTGCCTCTGAAGCGTTCTTGTCAGAGATCACAGGCGCACAGCCGTGGTTTGGTCAGCGTCATTGGAACATGGAGTCGTTATACGAATACGGCTCTCGCGCTGGTTTCTGGCGCCTTCACCGTATGCTAAGCGACTTGCCAATAACTGTTTATGGGGTGGCAACCGCATTGGCCCGCGCTCCACAGCAAGTTGCGGCGATGAAATCATCGGGTTGGGAGATTGCCAGCCACGGCCTTAAATGGGTCGAGCATAAAGACATGGGCGAAGAAGAAGAACGCGCCCAAATCGCCGAAGCCATTCGCCTACACACCGAAGTTGTTGGGGAAGCTCCGCAAGGTTGGTATACTGGCCGTTGCTCGAACAACACCGTACGCCTCACAGCGGAAACGGGTCGGTTCGCGTATGTAGCGGACAGCTATGGCGATGATCTGCCGTACTGGTCGAAAGAGGGCGGCGTCGATCAATTGATCGTTCCCTACACTATGGACTGCAACGACATGCGCTTTGGCATCCAAGCAGGTTTTACAAACGGTGATCAGTTTGAATCCTACCTTAAGGATAGCTTTGATTATCTCTATGAAGAAGGCGAAGCTGGCGCACCAAAGATGCTATCAATAGGATTGCACTGCCGCATTATGGGCCGTCCGGGACGCGCAGCTGCATTACGCCGTGTCATCGAATATATGAAATCACATAAAGATGTTTGGTTCGCCACACGCCTTGAAATTGCACAGCACTGGGCAAAGAAAAATCCAGCCATGACTAACGTCCCCGCGTCTCAAATGACCCGCGAAACGTTCGTATCCGAATTCGGCGGTATCTTTGAACTCAGTCGTTGGCACCAACGTGTGTTGATTTGCCATAATTTTGGCTTCGAAAGCCGGCTTTACCCCATCAGCGCACAACGCCGAGCGTTCGCTGAATGGGCGAGTATTGCCGACGCTCGCCCCGATACTCTGTTTATCGTGCGGTCGCATCGCGGCAAAAGCCATCCAGAAAATACGGCACTGGT
>JABGTH010000306.1 GCA_018647275.1 Paracoccaceae bacterium | reverse complement strand
TAGGAATGCACCTACGACAACGACGGAAACAGCCAAAGCCCCAGGTAACGGGCCAAAGACACGCGCCATTGTCGTTAGCAAATCATTTGCAATTTTAGAGCGCTCTAGTGTAATCCCCATAAGAACAAACATCAAAACGGCCAAAAGGGTTTCAATGGATTGTCCTGCCAGAACACGCTCGTTCATGCGGTTCACAACAAAGGATACATTCCGGTCCATCGCCACTTCCCAGCCTTTAGGGAATACAGCTTCGGCAACGCGTGGCAGCTCAGGATACCTGAATATACTGATTTTATCCGCACCAACTCCTGCAGTGATCAAATCTTGATACATCTGGCTCGAGTCATCGATCGCTTGGTGGATTAACAGGCCCGCACTATCTAAAGACGCGATAATACCGAACGAAATGATACCAGCACCACCAATGGCAAACGCCACTGGAAAGCCAGAAAGAATACCACCGAACAGGGTGATAAAGACAATGATCAGGCCAACTTCTACGCCATCAAGTCCAAACAACATCAGTGCGTCCCCTCATAGGCTTCTTCACCTTCACCCAAGGAATCCTTGTCGAGGTATTTGTTTTCACTTTTTTCGCCCTCTTTCCATTCAAGAAACGAGCGATAGAAGAACGCGATTGCGTGGATAAAGATCATTGCGGTGAAGGTCACCAACAGGATCTTAAATAGGAAGTATCCGGTAAAACCATTCGGGCTAAATCCGATGGTCTCGACATTCCAGCGCAGCGCGCGCGCCTTGTTGACCAAACGGTCTAACGTGTCAGACGCAGAAGGATTTGGTACAATCAGGTGACGCCATAAGAAGTACCAGCCGTACATCCACGTAAGAACAGCAGACGGCACCATGAAGAAAAGTGACCCGAACATGTCGATCAATTTTTTCGTCCGAAATTTGACGGCTGCATAAACCAAATCGACACGCACGTGGCTGCCTTGCACGAAGGCATAGGTGACGCACATGCAAACGACCAAAGCGTTATAAAGCTTCAGTTCTTCGGCGAACCAGCTGATGTCAAATTGTAGCGGAATACCAAAACCGATAGAAATGTCGGGGCGCGTAAAGATGCGTTGTAAAAACACGATCATGATCTGTTGTAGAACCATCAAAAGACCAGCCCATGCAAAGAACCGGCCAACCGTATTTGCGAAGCCTTCGAGAACACGAACAACGCTCCACATGAACTTATTATTGATCATGCCGTAAATGGTGATACCCAATATGAGTGTCGCAAGGACAAAGAAAAACTCGACAGAACCACCGTAATAAACAAACCGCATTAGCGATTGTTTGTCTTCCAACGTTTTCTCCCACGTCAGCCAATCCAACCACATCGGCGCGTTGATGATCGCTGCCGGAACATTGTAAAAAGCTTCCAGAAAATTACCAGAGATGAATTGCAAAACGCCACTGGATTGAAACTGGTCCAAGCAACTGATGTCACCCTTGGTATCTGTCGCAGCACGGAAAAATCCGGTGCATACTGTTTCGTCTGTCATTGTGCCCCCCCTCAAGCCGCGGAACGCGGCGCAACATTTCAAGGCTGTGCTGGCCCTAGATTGCGATACTGTTCAAAAAGGCCCCTTTCAAAAGGGGCCTTTCCGATAGATTTGGTAAACTGCTTAGTTGCCCAGAACGCGGTTGCGTTGCTGCACATAGTAGCCATCTGATTTGTCGATCCAAGAAGAAGATGACGCCATGGAAGCTTCGAATGATGCGCGTGTTTTTGCGAACAATTCGTCACCCATGTTTTCGTCCATAACTTCTTTGGAAGCCGCACCAAATGCGTCCCAAACATCATCAGAGAACTGCAACGTTTTAACACCTTGTGCTTGTAGACGTGCCAGTGCTGCACCGTTGTTTGCCAATGTTTCAGCCAACTGAACGTGTGTTGTTGCACGTGACGCACCCTGCAAGATTGCTTGGTGTGCTGGTGTTAGGTCGTTCCAAACGTCCAAGTTGACGGAAGAGGCCAAAGCGGAACCTGGCTCGTGAAAACCAGCTGTGTAGTAAACTTTTGCAACTTCTTGGAAGCCAGCGCGTTCGTCGGCCATTGGACCAACCCACTCTAGGCCGTCCAAAGCGCCCGAAGACAAAGCTTGGTACAACTCGCCGCCTGGGATGTTTTGAACAGATGCGCCCAATTTGCCCAAAACTTTACCACCAAGACCTGGCATACGGAATTTCAAACCGTTGAAGTCAGCCGCAGAGTTGATTTCGTTGCGGAACCAACCACCAGATTGCGAACCAGAGTTACCTGACAACAAACCTTTAAGGTTAAAGATTTCGCCCAGTTCATCGTGTAGTTCTTGACCGCCACCGTGCTCATACCAGTTGATAACTTCTTGAGCTGTGCCGCCGAACGGGACTGCTGTGAAGTAGGCGTATGCAGGGTGCTGACCGATGAAATAATAATCGGCAGAGTGGTACATATCAGCTTGGCCAGAAGACACAGCGTCAAATACTTCAAGTGCGCCAACCAGTTCACCCGGAGCTTTTTTGTCGATGGTCAAGTTGCCATCTGACATTTCGCTGGTGAACTTTTCAAGATATGACGCGGCATCATCAAGAACCGCGAAACCGCGTGGCCAAGATGTAACCATTGTCAAAGTGCGTTTGCCTGTTGCGTATGCAGGTGCAGCCAAAGTTGTCGCAGCAGCGGCTGTACCGCCCATAGCAGATGTCTTCAAAAATGAACGACGATCCATAAGTTATCCTCCCAGATAATAGTGTCCCGTGCATCGCAGGTCTGCGCGCGCGGTCGTTTCGAATATCAAAACATTAACCCCACATTTTCTTTTGGGAATACCAATTACTGCGTAGGCTACCCTTTTTTTATATTCTTTCACCCCTTAAGCACATATCAGACAGGGGCCTCAGCCTCTAAAACGCAGAAAATTTAGGTACGATGAGTTAGGCGGTTTGCGACATCAACCCTTTGATTCGGACTAATTCCCGCGTATCGATTCGTTTATGACCCGCCTGTTTCCTTATCTTCGACTAACTTACGGACTAAAATTGTCGCTCGTTGCGGCCATTCCCTTGATCCTTGCTGTGGCTGCAATTTCTACGCTTGTGACTGTACAGTCCCGCGCGCTTGCAGAACGTGAGATCAAGTCATTGGAAACCCAACTCTTGGCAGCAAAAAAAGATGAGTTGCGCAATTACGTGACCCAAGCGCGCAACGGGTTTTACTTTATCTACGGTAATGCCGCTCCTAACGATGAAGAAGCAAAACGGCGGGTTCGCCAGATTTTGTCTGCAATGATTTACGGCGATGATGGGTTCTTTTTCGTTTATGACTACGATGGTACCAACCTGGTGAGCCCACGCCAAACCGACCGCATCAATCAAAACTGGGCCGGCGAGACAGACAGCGAAGGCGTTGCTGTTGTCGATGAATTAATCACGATCGCGCGTCAAGGCGACGGGTATCTGACCCATCTTTGGCCCAAACCTTCAACTGGTGAAGAGGGTCGGATGATTACCTATGTCACATCCTTTCCATCTTGGCGGTGGGCCGTTGGTACCGGTGTATTCATCGATGACGTTCTTTCGTCGGTCGCCACAGCCCGGGCCGAGGTTGAGGCACGCGTAAAAAGCACATTTGGGTACATTTCGGTCATTACACTTACTGCATTGGTTCTGGTTTTTGGCTCAGGCATGGTCATTAATTTCCGCGAACGCCGACTGGCGGATGCTAAACTCAAAAAACTAACCCAGCGTGTGTTTGATGCCCAAGAGGAAGAACGCGGGCGCGTGGCACGCGAACTGCACGATGGGATCAGTCAAATTCTTGTCGGTGTGCGATATGCCTTAGACAGCGCACGCCGCCGACTGGCCAAAGGGGCACCTGACGCTGATAGCTCTCTTGAGCAAGGTATAGAAAATCTTGGCACCGCAATCACCGAAGTTCGCCGCATCAGCCGCGATCTCCGTCCCGGCGTGCTAGATGATCTAGGATTAGGCCCGGCTTTAAAAACATTGGTTGAAGACTTTGAACAGCGTACCGGCATCCCAACCGATTTTGAAACAGCCGTCTTCCGCAACCGCCTGGATTCAAATGCCAAAACCGCGCTTTACCGGATTGCCCAAGAGGCATTGACCAACATTGAACGCCACGCCAGTGCGACACGTGCCTCTATTGACATGCGTGGGCACAAAAACGGAGCTACCTTGAAAATAAGCGACAACGGATGCGGAATAAATGCAACCATGCGCAAACGCGGGGCTGGAATTGGGCTGCGCAACATGGAAGAGCGGGTCGAACAATTGGATGGTCATCTTATCATTCGATCTTCGCATGGTTCCAACGGGGGAACAGTTATCCTTGCAACGGTGCCCTTGACCCGCCTCTTGTCTCCAGAAATCAAGGCCCAACAAAAATTTGAAGGCGACACATGAACCTCCCCATCCGCGTAGTGATTGTAGATGACCACCCGATGGTTGCCCAAGGCATACAATCCGTCCTGGAAAGCTACTCAGAACTAGAGATCGTGGGCACCCTAAACAATGGCCGCGCTGTTGTTGAGCAGCTTGAGACACTGAACCCAGATGTAGTTCTGATGGATCTGAACATGCCAGAGATGGGTGGACTAACTGCAACTGAGCTTGTTCTTGAGCGCAGGCCCGGAACACGTGTGCTGATCCTCTCAATGCACGACAGTCAGGAATATATCGCTTCGGCCCTTTCGCACGGTGCAATGGGTTACATCCTAAAAGACGTACCAACCGATGAAATAAAACTCGCAATCGATGCTGTGATGAGTGGTGAACGGTACCTATGTACAGGCGCTGCAGGATCGCTAAAGCCAAAAAACAGCGGTGCCCGCGAAGCCCTAACTGGACGTGAACAGACCATTTTGTTGCAAGTAGCCCAAGGAAAATCCAACAAAGATGTCGCTGGAGAGTTGGAAATTTCTGTTCGAACTGTGGAAACTCACCGCAAAAACATAAAACGAAAATTGGGCATCTCATCGACCGCAGGTTTGACACGTTACGCTATGGAACACGGGGTGCTTCAGGGGACCGGAACGGTCCGGTAGAAACCAGCCATGATTCTAAATGGCTGTTTTTGACAAACTTTCCTCAACAAATTTGCATAAGTGTCGTTCAATTGATTAATTTTGAAATTTAATGTCTTAAAATGCAAATTTTGTGATACTTATTTTGCATAGAGCTGTTGACGGCCCTTTAATCGGCCAATACTGTGAATTTCAGCAGATGAGAGGCCCTTAAAGTATGACACATGTCGTCGTCATTTTAGGAACAGAGCGCATGGTCCGGTAACGGAACGCCATAAAGGTACCCATGCGCCCTCGCCAAAACGGGGGCTTTTTTTTGCGCCACATAAATTATAGATTTGAAGACGGAGCCCAACAGATGACACGCCAAATGACCGGAGCGGAAATGGTAGTTCAAGCCTTGATAGATCAAGGTGTAGACACAGTCTTTGGATACCCAGGTGGTGCCGTCCTCCCAATCTACGATGCAATTTTTCAGCAAAACAACATTAAGCACGTTCTGGTACGTCATGAACAAGGTGCTGTTCACGCAGCCGAAGGTTACGCCCGTTCCACAGGCAAACCCGGCGTTTGCCTTGTCACTTCCGGCCCCGGCGCGACCAACGCAGTTACGGGCCTGACCGACGCCCTGCTCGACAGCATTCCAATCATCGTTTTGACGGGCCAAGTACCAACATTCATGATCGGCTCCGACGCATTTCAAGAAGCGGACACCGTTGGCATCACACGCCCATGCACCAAACATAACTGGCTAGTGAAAGAGACGGCTGCGTTGTCCAGCGTTTTGCACGAGGCATTTCACGTTGCCACCAGTGGCCGCCCAGGTCCTGTTTTAATCGACATCCCAAAAGATGTTCAATTCGCAAGCGGCACATACAACGCGCCGCAACCTTCAACATCCCACTACCAACCGACTGTGAAGGGTGACATTTCCTCAATCACTGAGCTGGTCGAAGCTATGGAAAAGGCAGAGCGCCCACTATTCTACACCGGTGGCGGCGTTATCAACTCTGGTCCAGCAGCCAGCCAATTATTGCGCGAACTTGTCGCCGCAACAAATTTCCCGATCACATCAACTTTGATGGGCCTTGGCGCATACCCAGCGTCTGGCGAAAACTGGTTGGGTATGCTTGGCATGCACGGTTTGTACGAAGCAAACATGGCGATGCACGGTTGTGATCTGATGATCAACATTGGTGCTCGTTTCGATGACCGTATTACCGGTGTAATCAGCGAATTCAGTCCAAACTCAACCAAAGCGCATATCGATATTGATCCATCTTCGATCAACAAAGTTATTCGCGTCGACATTCCTATCGTTGGTGATGTTGGCCACGTTCTCGAAGACTTGATGAAAGTTTGGAAATCTCGTGGTCGTAAAACCAACTCTGCAGCCGTTGGAAACTGGTGGAGCCAGATCAAAGCATGGCAAACAATCGAATGCTTGAAATTCACACAACAAGGCAAAGTTATCAAACCACAGTACGCTCTTTCGCGCCTTGAAGCTTTAACCAAGAAGCACGACCGCTTCATCACAACCGAAGTTGGCCAACACCAGATGTGGGCTGCGCAATACTTGGGCTTTGAAGATCCTAACCGTTGGATGACTTCAGGTGGCTTAGGCACAATGGGTTACGGCTTCCCTGCATCCATTGGCGTTCAGATGGGCCACCCAGAATCTTTGGTGATCAACGTTGCTGGTGAAGCGAGTTGGTTGATGAACATGCAGGAGCTGGGAACAGCAATGCAATACAACCTACCCGTCAAGCAATTCATCCTGAACAACGAACGTCTGGGAATGGTGCGCCAATGGCAGGAATTGCTGCACGGTGAACGCTATTCATCCAGCTGGTCTGAATCTTTGCCTGACTTCGTAAAGTTAGCCGAAGCGTTTGGAGCCAAAGGTATCTTGTGTTCTGACCCTGATGATCTGGATGAAGCAATCATGGAGATGCTGAACCACGACGGTCCGGTCTTGTTTGACTGCTTAGTTGAAAAGCATGAGAACTGCTTCCCGATGATCCCATCGGGCAAAGCGCATAACGAAATGCTGCTTGGCGATGCTGACACCCAAGGCGCTATCGATGCCAAAGGATCAGTTCTGGTCTGATGCGCAAGGGACACCACATCAGGTGCTCCAGCTGCCCACTTTCAATGGTTCAATCGCGAACCGATCTAATTTGACGAATGGAATTCGATATGTCTGACCTCAACCTGAAAAAAGGCAGTTCTGCCAAGTCCGCATATAACCTACGCCCAAATTTTTCTGACATCGTTGAGCGCCACACATTGGCTGTCATGGTCGAAAATGAACCCGGCGTTTTAGCGCGTGTTATCGGACTCTTTGCGGGACGTGGCTACAATATCGAAAGCCTTACAGTTGCTGAGGTTGATCACGAAGGTAAGCTGTCGCGCATCACAATCGTCACCACTGGCACGCCACAAGTGATTGAACAGATCAAAGCACAATTGGGCCGTATTGTTACTGTTCACGATGTGCACGATCTGACCGTTGAGGGACCTTCAGTTGAACGCGAGTTGGCAATGTTTAAGGTTGCCGGTGATGGCGAAAAACGCGTGGAAGCGTTGCGTCTAGCCGACATTTTCCGCGCAAACGTTGTAGACAGCACACTAAACAGCTTTGTGTTTGAAATTACGGGCGCACCTGAAAAGATCGATGCATTTGCAGATCTTATGCGTCCACTGGGTTTGGTCGAAGTTGCGAGAACTGGTGTAGCCGCACTATCACGAGGTGGCTGAACAAAAATTCATCACAAAATCCCCCAGTAATCCTAAAATCTGCATGTGTCGCATGTAGCAAAGTCAGGTCGCTGCTGCACAAGCAAGATGCCCGACGTATCCCTAGCTTAACCTCATCATTGTGAGGGAGAGTTAGATGGATCATGGAACAAATGTCGACGCCGTATGCCGCCCGATTCACGAGGCACACGGCCTTCCTAATGCGCACTACATCGATCCATTCATTTACGACGAGGAAAAGCACGCAGTGCTGTTTTCCGGGTGGGCTGGTCTTGGGGTTGGGGCCGAAGTGCCAGAAATAGGCGATACGGTTCCACATACTTTTTTAGGCATACCCCTCCTTTTGCTACGCGACAAAACAGGCAAAGTACGCGTGTTTCAAAACAC
>JABGTH010000304.1 GCA_018647275.1 Paracoccaceae bacterium | reverse complement strand
AGCATTAGAACCGTAATAAACCGGAAGCGAATGCAGCTTTCTCCGATCGCCACCAGCGGTAGAAATCGCACGCTTACCTGCCAAAAAGTAACCCAGTGTAGCCAAGATTAGGATTGCTATGACGAGTAGGCTTGTCGTGCTCATATTTCGCTCCGTTGTTGCTCTGATCGCGATAATTTAAAGTAAATCAGGCCACCCGTTTGAAAGGGCAGCCTGATGTATTGTGCTATTTTTAAGAACCAGACCCAACGACAACTTCGTCAGAGACAGCTGTTTGTGTGGCTTCCAACTCTGGATCCGCAACCAAACCGTATTCAGCCAACGGCCCGTCTTCACCAGCAATTTCATCAGCTACAAAGAATTTTGCAAAGTCCTTCAGGCCTGGGACCACGCCGATGTGGGCTTTTTTCATGTAAAAATACAGTGGACGCGATACAGGGTATTCACCGGTCGAGATGCTTTCGGTCGAAGGCACAACACCAGACATTGCCGCGACTTGTAGCTTATCGGTATTGTTCTCATAGAACGCGAGGCCAAACACGCCAATGCCGTCTTTGTTGCTCTCAATACGCGCTAAGGTTTCGGTATAATCGCCATCAATGTCCACCGATTTGCCGTCCGTACGTAGGGCAATGCAGGCTTTCTCGGCCGCTTTCTTCTTAGCTTTGTCCGTGTCGCCAGACGCCGATGCTAGCAAAACATCAAACGCGCCTGTGGCTTCACACCCCTCCAAGATCACTTTGTCTTCAAACACTTCACGGGTGCCGTGCTTTGTGCCAGGGATAAATGCCTGGATAGGTTGATCCGCAAACGCGTGGTTTACTTGAGCCCAATTGGTGTTTGGGTTGGCAACCATTTGACCGTCGACGATAATCTGGTCTGAAAGTGCCAAGAACCAATCCGTTGGCGTAAATTCAAATCCGTTGCCCGCGATGTCCGAGGCAAAAACGATGCCATCATATCCAATACGGACTTCGATAATGTCTGAAACACCTGCTTCAGCGCAGGCTTTTAGTTCGTTTTCTTTAATCTGACGGGAGGCGTTTGCGATATCGATGGTGTTTTCACCAACACCTTCACAGAAACGCTTAAGGCCCGCGGATGATCCACCAGATTCGACAATCGGTGTTGGGAAATCAAAGTTCTCGCCAAAAGCTTCTGCAACTATAGATGCGTATGGAAGTACGGTAGAAGAACCAGCAATTTGAATTTGATCGCGTGCAGTGGCGGCTGTTGCAGATACGGCTGCAAGGGCCAGTGCGGAGGTTGTAAGTTTCACAAATGACATAAGTGTCTCCTGAAGTGACTTAATCGGGTCACCCCAATGGCGACCTTGAGCCATCCATTAGGCCTCGGTTGCTATGCTTTTGTGACGGTTACGTAACAGTTTTATGACAGCGACATAAAAACGGCCGAAACACCTCAAATATTTGGAAAAATAGGCGTTAGAGGTCCGCCAAAGTGATCGGTAGGACCACAGAAAAGGTCGTGCCTTGCGGTTCTGTCTTGTAGATTCGCAAACGCCCACGGTGACGGTTCACAATGTGCTTCACGATTGCGAGGCCAAGGCCTGTTCCACCAAGTTCACGACTGCGGTGGTCATCCACACGATAAAAACGTTCTGTCAGGCGCGGTAGATGGCGCGGCTCAATCCCTACCCCATAGTCGATCACTTCAACACGGCATGCAGGACCGCGCAATGCGCTATCGCGCTTGGACAAAGTCAACCGCACTGTTACGCGTTTTCCAGCATCACCGTATTTGAGCGCATTCTCAATCAAGTTTGTGAACACTTGGTGCAGTTGATCGCTGTCGCCTTTAATCTTCACTTGCTTCAAAGGAAGCTCGCACTCCAAAACGACACCGCCCTTGTCTGCGAGTGGCTTGATCGCCTCAATCGTTCTGTGCAAAACGTCATTCAGGCAAATTTGATCTTTGGGCTTAACCCGTTCATCAACCTCAACGCGCCCCAAAGACAACAAATCCCCAACCAATCGGTTCATACGCAAGGCTTCGGCTAACATGATGGGCAGAAACCTTTTGCGGGCTTTTTCATCTTCAGCAGCGGGACCTGTAAGCGTTTCTATGAACCCAATCATTGCGGTTAAAGGTGTGCGCAATTCATGACTGACGTTCGCTACAAAATCGCGGCGCATTTGCCCCGCATTTTCGATGTCTGTTACATCTGAAAAACACAACAAAACAACAGTGTCTTCTGGCTTCGGACCAAACTCGACGTTCCGACAGCTTACATCAAAAACTGTTTCAATATTATCAGAGATATATTGGAACTTTGCGTGTCGGTCTTTTCCATCCGCCAACGTTGCTTCAATCGTTTCAAAAATCGAAGGTTGGCGTACCATTGTGACGTAGTTGCGGTGAAGGGCTTGCTGGCCCAACAAGACAACGCCGCCATCATTCATCGCAACAATTCTCTCATCCGTTCCTATCGCGACAGCCGGCATCGGAACCGCGCGCAGAAAGGTTTGGAAAGCATCGGGTTGCATTGGGGGATGTTCCTATTCTACGACCTTTAAGCTATCGCGAAAACGACGCATATTTTCTTGGTAGTGCAAAGCAGAGGCTTCAAGCTTGGCAATCGCTTCATCGTCTAGTTGACGCACAACCTTTCCAGGTACCCCCATGACCAAAGACCCATCAGGAATCTCTTTGCCTTCCGTAATTAACGCCCCTGCCCCAATCAGACAGTTTTTACCGATCTTGGCCCCATTCAAAACCGTTGCGCCCATTCCTATCAGTGTGTTGTCGCCAATGGTACAGCCATGCAGCATAACCTTGTGACCGATGGTGCAGTTGGTTCCGATTGTTAGTGGAAACCCCTTATCAATATGCATAACTGTGTTTTCTTGAACATTGGTGCCTTCACCAATCAAGATGACCTCGTGATCAGCGCGAATAGTTGACCCGAACCAAACTGACGAACCTGCCAACATAACAACCTTGCCAATTAGGTTAGCATCTGCGGCAACCCATGTGTCGTTATGCAATTGAGGCTTGTCAGCACCTAGTGCGTAAAAGGTCATGATGTTTCCTCAAACTGAGTTTGCAGAGTGCGAACATGATCGGTCAGCTGTGGTTGCTGGCTACGACGAAGTCGCGTTGCCGTGATGATCGTCTTCAACTGCTCCTCGGTTTTATCCAAGTCATCGTTGACCAAAACAAAATCATAGCCACCCCAGTGACTTATCTCATCCCAGCTTTTCTCCATACGACGGCCGATGGTTTCTGCATCGTCTTGACCACGTTTTTCGAGACGATTGCGAAGCTCTGGAATCGAGGGGGGCAATAGGAAGATCGACAAAGTGTGCGCACCAAGGGCCGAGTTATTGATCTGTTGGGCCCCCTGCCAATCGATGTCAAACAGGACATCTCGGCCAGT
>JABGTH010000378.1 GCA_018647275.1 Paracoccaceae bacterium | reverse complement strand
AACCGACACTGGGCCGCCAAGTTGCTGCATTTGAACAAAGCCTTGAGTTGGTTCTGTTTGAGCGGATCGGGCGCAAACTTGAACTCACACCAGCAGGTCGTGATTTGTTAGACGAACTGCAAGGCATGGGCGACGCAGCCAATCGCGCATCCTTGATGGCCTCAGGCCGTGGTCAATCAGTGGCTGGGGATGTGTGCGTTTCAACAACCGATATGTTTGCATATTACGTGATGCCCCAAATCGTCGCGGACCTGCAAAAAATCGCCCCACAAATTCGCATACGGATTCTGGCCTCAAATTCCTTATCTGACCTGCAACGCCGTGAGGCGGACATCGCAGTGCGCCACGTTGCCCCTACACAACCTGAACTGATCAGCCGCAAAGTCTGCGAAGCCAAAGGGCGCATTTACGCCAGCCAATCCTACCTTGAACGCCACGGCAAGATCAAAACCTTGGAAGACGTAAGATCTGCGCACTTCGTTGGCATTGGCGAAAACGATGAGTTGTTGGACTTCCTCAAAAACTGGGGGCTGCCCATCACGCAAACCAATCTGCGGGTTTTGGGCGACAGTGGTCTTGTCGGTTGGCAGATGGCCCGTCAGGGGCTTGGGATTTCGGCCATGACCGACGACATTGCGCGCCACTTTCCCGAGATGAAATTGGTGCTGCCCGAACTGGAGCCCATTCCGGTCCCCTATTGGCTGACCACGCACAAGGAACTTCATTCCTCAAAACGAATCCGGTTGGTTTATGATCGAATTGCAGAAACCTTGTCCGCGAACAAATTGCCGGTGCGGGTGGGCTAATCCCAACCGATCCGTCCACCGACCAAATACCGACGTTATACCGACACTATACCGACGTTGGAAAACCAACAAAAAAGGCGGGAAATAACCCCCGCCCTTTGTCGTAGTAATTGTTGCTTGGTTTACAGCAAACCAGCGTGCTTTAGCCCCGCATCAAGCAGTGCTTTTGTCTCGTCTGTCAGCTCTGTGAGAGGCAAACGCACCTCGTCGCTGCAAAGACCCAGGCGCGACATTGCATACTTCGCGCCGACCAATCCTGGCTCTGTAAAGATGGCTTTGTGCAGTGGCATAACCTTGTCTTGGATCTCAAGCGCAGTCGCGTAATCACCCGCCAAACATGCTGTTTGCATCTTGGACAAAAGCCCCGGTGCCACGTTCGCTGTGACAGAGATACAACCTGTGCCGCCTTGGGCGTTAAAGCCGTGTGCCGTGGCGTCTTCGCCAGACAATTGGATAAAGTCAGAACCGCATGCAAGACGCTGATCACAGACCCGTGCCAAATCGCCAGTCGCGTCCTTAACACCCACTATACGTGGGAGTTTGGCCAGTTCAGCCATTGTCGCAGGTGTCATATCGACAACAGACCGGCCCGGGATATTGTAGATAATAATTGGGATGTCAGCGCAGTCATGCAGTGCAGTGAAATGCGCGATCAAACCGCGTTGAGTTGGCTTGTTGTAATACGGCGTCACGACCAATGCTGCGTCCGCACCAGCTTCGGCTGCGAACTGCACAAGGCGCATCGCCTCAACGGTGTTGTTAGACCCGGCACCAGCCACCACAGGGATGCGACCAGCAACGGCCTTCACAACTGTCGCGATGACTGTTTCGTGCTCTTCATGGGTTAGGGTTGGGCTTTCACCAGTGGTGCCAACAGGAACGAGCCCGTGGCTTCCTTCTGAGATGTGCCATTCAACCAGCTTTTTCAGTGTATCCAGATCCAGCTCGCCGTTTTGAAACGGCGTGATGAGGGCAGGCATAGAACCTTTGAACATAGTCACGCTCCTTTTTTCATTGATGGCCGGCAAATGGCCTGTGAACCGCCTATGCCCCGATCGTGAGTTGAAGATCGAAACTTAAGCGATATGTTGCAAGGCTCTAGCCTTTGACCGATAGGAAATGCAAGTGAAGTCACGCTTTGTGGTCGCTATGACCCTGATATTTGCGCTTGCGGCCCCAGCTGTGGCCGAACGCCCACGCCCATTGGGTTGGGCAATGGACGCTGTGCGTGCTGGAAATTGGGAAAATGCAGCTAGAATAGCCTCCCGTGATGGTGACGTTGCGGCAGATGTTGTGGAGTGGCATCGTCTGCGTGCGGGAATCGGAAATTATGATGATGTGGCTGCGTTTTTAGAACGTCGGCCTGATTGGCCGGGCGAGGCATACTTGCGCAGGCAATCTGAAAAAGCTGTGTTGGATGCAGGGCCCGCCAACGTGCAGTCGTTCTTTGCCCAAAACGCCCCACAAACGCCACGAGGTGTGTTGGCACACGCTGATGCTAAGCGTTCGCTGGGACAACCGTTTGAGGCCGATATCGTCCTTGCGTGGCGCACGATGCGCATGAGCGAAACCAACCATGCACTGTTCTTATCTACATATGCTGATCTCCTAAAACCGCATCACAAGGCGCGTCTATCTAATATGCTGTGGGACGGCCAGGCCACGGACGCCCGTCGCATGCTAGAACTCGTCGATGAAGGGCAGCGGGCCGTAGCGGTTGCCCGCCTTTCGTTACAAAACCTAGATGACAACGTGAACCGCCTGATTAACAAAGTACCCCCAGCTTTGGGCGGTGATTCTGGCCTGCAATATGACCGGTTTGTTTGGCGTGCTCGCAAAGGCAACCGCTCTGATGCCAAAGCGTTGCTGCTTGATCAATCAACAAGCGTGGCTGCCTTGGGACAACCCCAAAAATGGTCAAATCGCCGCCGTTCGCTTGCCCGCGATGAAATGCGTGATGGCGACCCAAAGCGGGCTTACCAATTGGCTTCGCACCACTACCTGACGAAAGGGTCCGCCTTTGCCGATCTTGAATGGTTGGCTGGTTACATTGCACTGCGAAAATTGAATGACCCTGTAACCGCCCTGGGACATTTCCTGCGCTTTGATAAAGCGATCCTTTTGCCGATTTCAAAGGGCCGCGCAGGATATTGGATCGGGCGCGCTTATGATGAACTCGATGATCCGGCCCAAGCGGATCAAGCGTATACAAGCGCTGCACAGCACCAAACTTCGTTTTATGGATTGTTGGCCGCTGAACGTGCAGGATTGCCCTTTGACGTTGACTTAGGTGGTGGGAGTGCTGTCCCTGATTGGCGCGATGCTGCCCTTGCACAAAAGCCTCTATTTCAAGCGGGCCTCCTGCTTCAAGCATCAGGTGAATTGGACATTGCCGAACGTTTCTGGACCCATCTGGTCGAGCGCCTTGATCGTAATCAAGCGACACAGTTGGGCCAAGCAGCCATTGATGTGGGGCAACCACATTTGGCAGTGATGATAGGAAAGCGCATAGCACAACGCGCGATCACTTTGACTGAACCTTATTATGCTTTGCATCCTGTGGCGAAACGTGACCTGCCCATGGCAACAGAGATGGTATTGGCCATTTCCCGACGCGAAAGCGAATTTGACCCTAAGGTTCAAAGCAGTGTGGGTGCCCGCGGATTGATGCAGATTATGCCTGGCACTGCGCTAGAGCTTGCAGGGAAACTTGGCCGTAGCGATGAACATTCAACCGGAAGACTGACCCAAGACCCCGATTACAATTCCGATCTGGGTGCTGCATTTCTATCCACATTAGCAGGGCGATTTGAAGGGAACGTTGTCATGATGTCCGCCGCCTACAACGCGGGCCCCAGCCGCCCAATCCGCTGGGCAGAGCAATACGGTGATCCGCGTGGCCGTACAGATGTTGTGGACTGGATTGAACACATTCCGTTTCGGGAAACACGCAACTACGTGATGCGTGTCACCGAAAGCCTGCCGATTTATCGCGCCCGTTTGGGAAAAACAGCGCTGCCAATCGGGTTCACGGAAGAACTGAAGGGATCAACTTTTCTGCCGTTCGCGCCAAAAGGTGAATAGGCCTGCACCAACAACAATCGCTGCACCAATACTGACGTTCAACGCGATCATCTCTTCAAAGACCGTCACTCCGATCATCGCACCAAATACAAGATGGAAGTATGCAAATGGTTGGACTGCGCTGGCTTCTGCCGTCTCGTAACACTTGATCAGCAACCAGTGCCCAAACGCACCGGTGACACATAATGCCGCCATCCAAACCCAATCAGATGAAATCATCGGTTCCCAAAACCAAACCCCAACACAGGTCATGAAAAGGCTACCAACTGTACCCGTCCAGAAAAAGCTGGTGGCCGTACTGTCCAGACGTGCAGCGTATCGTGTAAGCAATGCATAGAGCGCAAACATGATCGAAGAGATAAGCGGCAAGATCGCCACAACGTCAAACACGCCAATACCTGGCTGAAGGATGATCAAGACCCCAATAAACCCAACTGCAATCGCCGCCCAGCGCCGCCACCCAACTTGCTCGCCCAAGACTGGCCCAGAGAGAGCCGCGACCATCAATGGATAGCAAATGAAGATCGCGAGTGTTTCAACGAGTCCCAAGTAAGTAAGCGCCAAAATCGCAACGCAGATTTCGGCAGCCAGCAGAACAGCACGCCCTATCTGCAATAGCGGCTGTTTGGTATGGGCCGCCACGCGCAGCCCGCCAGCGCCACGAGACGCAATTGTCATGACAAAAAGTGCAAAGAACCAATAGCGGATCATCACTACCATCAGCACATTGTATTCGCTGGCCAAGTGGCGAGAAATTCCATCCTGCACCGCAAACACGAATGTCGCTGCGACCATCAGCATAATGCCTGCGCGGGGGTTATTCATATTGCTGGAACTCCAATTTGCGCAACAGTCATATGCCGTTTACGCCCATAGCCTTTAATCCGTTGTACGTGGAAACCAGCGTCTGACAATCCCCTGCGTACGAATCCCGCCGCCGTATAAGTGGCCGCGGTCCCGTCTGCAGTCGTATGATCCCGAACCGCCTGCATCAACTCTGGGGTCCACAGCTCGGGGTTTTTGGCGGGCGAAAAGCCATCCAAAAACCATGCATCCGCTTTGCCATGCCATTGGGGCAAGGTTTCGCGTGCATCGCCCATAATTACGTTCAACGTGATATTTGGCGCGTATTGGATGGGTTGCATTTTCGCCCCCCAATAGCGCACCAAAGGGGCCGATAACTCTGCCAATTCTGGGAATGCGGACAACGCGCGTTCCATTTCCAGGTCTGTCATAGGAAATGCCTCAAAACTGGTGAAGTACAGATGCCCTTTAGTTTCGGATGCCATCCAAGCCTGGACCGCAGTTAAGAACCCCAACCCCGTACCAAAGCCTAACTCCCCAATGTGAAAGCCATCACAAAATCGCGCGGGTAATTCATTACCCGTCAAAAAGACATGCCACGTTTCCTCCAACCCATTATCCAAGCTGAAATAGGGGTCATCAAACTGGTTGGAGACAGGGACGCCGCTGTCGCGCCATTCTAGATCTGCTTGTT
>JABGTH010000249.1 GCA_018647275.1 Paracoccaceae bacterium | reverse complement strand
TACAAGCGGCGTTAATTGATGCAGCTGGCGAGATGCCTTTTTTGGGTCCGAATTGTTATGGTTTCGTCAATGCGTTGGACAATGCGTTGCTTTGGCCTGATCAGCATGGATGCACGCCGGTTGAAACTGGTGTTGCAATTCTTACTCAATCATCAAACATTGCGATTAACTTGACCATGCAACAACGTGGGTTGCCGATTGCGTACACGATTGCTTGTGGGAACATGGCGCAAACAAGTCAGGCCCAGATTGCGGCCTCACTTTTAGATGACCCGCGTGTTACAGCAATTGGCCTGCATATTGAAGGGTTTTCAGGCATTACCGAGTGGGCTGAGCTTGCGCGTAAAGCACATAAGCGTGGCGTGCCATTGATTGCGTTGAAGGTTGGGAAATCCGATCAGGCCCAACGGGCGACAGTATCTCATACAGCGTCTCTTGCAGGCAGCGACGCTGGGGCAGATGCACTGTTGCGCCATTTAGGTATTGGGCGCGTTCACGACTTGCCGACCTTCCTTGAGACTTTAATGGTGTTGCATTGCAATGGGCGCTTGGATGCCCCGACGTTATCGTCGGTCAGCTGTTCGGGTGGTGAAGCTAGTCTAATTGCAGATCTTGCGCATGATACTTCGATGATATTTCCTGCATTGACTGAGGGCCAAAAGATCGAGTTGTCACGGGCTTTGGGCCCTATGGTCGCTCTCTCCAATCCGCTTGATTATAACACATACATTTGGCGTGATACTGAAGCGATGACACGCGCATGGTTGCCGATGACTGCTCCGCATATCGGGATGACCATGTTGATTGTGGATTATCCCCATACAGATGCAAGTGATTGGGTCTGTGCAACAGATGCTGCGATTGCAATCCGAGAAAAGAGCGGCAGGCCAGTTGCTGTTGTCGCGACTTTACCAGAATTGATGCCACTCAATATTGCCCAGAAATTATTAGCTGCCGGAGTGACACCACTGAACGGCTTGCGTGAAGCAGTTGCTGCGGCCGAAATTGCCTCATCTACTTTTGTTTCGTTTGCAGATGTGCCCTTGCCCGCGGGTGTCGATAGAGACGTGATCATTTTGAATGAAAGCGACGCAAAGGCAGCGTTGGCGTCTTATGGCATGCGAGTTCCACAAAAAGTGGCAGACGTTGAATCTGCTGGTGCTTTGGCTGAACCATTCGCGGTTAAAGGAACAGGATTTGCGCACAAATCTGAGGCAGGGGCCGTTGCATTAAATGTCTCTCATGCTGAACTGGCGAAGGTTGTCAAAGCCATGCCTGGTGAAGGTGTCTTGATTGAAGAGATGATAACAGGTTCGGTTGCTGAAATGCTGATTGGCGTCGTGCGTGATCCGGCGCATGGATTTATCCTTACTATAGGTGCTGGAGGTGTTTTGACGGAAATTATGCGAGACGCCATTTCTTTTATTGTGCCGACCCCTGCAGAAGTTCTTCGCGCCGAGTTGCCACGCTTAAAAACATACCCTTTGCTTTGGGGTTTTCGGGGTGCAGCAGCTGCAAATATCGATGAATTAATCGATGGGATAATGGCGTTGCAATCTTATGTGATTGCGCATGCTGACAGAATCGAAGAAGTGGAAATCAACCCAATGATGTGTACACCAACTCATGCCATTGCTGCGGATGCCTTAATCCGTATTGCCCCAAGAGGACCTGACCTATGAACCCGATTAAGACACACCGTGAAGGCGCTATTTTGCTGGTTACTTTGGATCGTCCCAAAGCGAATGCAATCGATTTGGAAACAAGTCGTATAATGGGAAAAGTGTTCGCTGATTTCCGTGATGATCCTGAACTGCGGGTCGCTATAATTACTGGTGGCGGCGAAAAATTCTTTTGCCCCGGTTGGGATCTGAAGGCTGCGGCTGATGGTGATGAGGTAGATGGTGATTACGGCGTTGGTGGTTTTGGCGGCCTTCAAGAATTGCGCGATTTGAACAAGCCTATCATCGCAGCAGTGAATGGAATTTGCTGTGGTGGCGGGTTGGAATTAGCGCTGAGTGCGGATATGATTTTGGCGGCAGATTACGCAAGCTTTGCTTTGCCTGAAATTCGCTCAGGTACAGTTGCGGATGCCGCAAGTGTGAAATTGCCCAAGCGCATTCCCTATCACATCGCGATGGAACTATTGCTGACGGGCCGTTGGTTTGACGCAAGTGAGGCCAAAGGGTGGGGCATTGTGAATGAGATCCTTTCAGGTGATCAATTGATGGATCGTGCATGGGAATTGGCGCGTTTGTTGGCCTCTGGTCCCCCTCTTGTTTATGCTGCGATCAAAGAAATTGTGCGCGATGCTGAGGATTCAAATTTTCAAGATACGATGAACCGTATCACGAAACGTCAGCTCCCGTCTGTCGATAAGTTGTATGCGTCTGAGGATCAGTTGGAGGGTGCCAAAGCATTTTCTGAAAAACGTGATCCGGTTTGGAAGGGTCGTTAGGCTTTTCTAAACAATGTGACGAGACCTGTGTCTTGGGCGTGTTCTCCAGAACCGCTGGCCGCGTAAATCGGCAACTCTCGAAATTCTAGGTTTGTGATTGTATCGCCAAGAGATGCAAATTTTGCCTCAAACCCATGAGCGGCAAAATGTCCGCTGTTGATCGAAATAACGATCCATCCGCCGCTTCGAACAAGCCGTATCAGTTCATCAATTGCCTCTGGTCCAACGTGTCCATGGGTGAAGGTTCCTGAACTGGTGATGCCTGCATAAATGCTAGCCTCAACATCTAAGCCAGCCAATATGTCGCCTTCAAATAGGGTGTGGTAGATACCTTTGGCTTTTGCGACTGCTAGCATGTCCGGTGAAATGTCGGTTGCGTCGATGTGATCTAATCCACGTTCACGCAGTGCTTGCCCACACAATCCTGTTCCCGCACCCACGTCTAAAACGGGTTGGAAGCCTCCTGCATTTACATAGGCCCGCGCGACATGTTGGTGCATGATGTAGTCGTGTTCTTTGGCAAAGGTTTCATCGTATGTTTCCGCCCAATCGCGATAGAGGCGAAGTGTTTCTTCAGTTGTTTTGAGGTCATATGCCCCATCTAGATCAGATTTGGTTGTCATAAAGGAAGTGGAACGCACTGTGGTAAATTGCGCAACCCCTTGTGTTCAGCAAAGAGGCGCGGCACCTATAGGCCATGACACATACACTTCTTTCTTTTGGCCACGGATATTCAGCCCGTGAATTGACTAAACATTTGTTGCCTCATGGCTGGCGGGTGATTGGCACAACGCGGACGTCTGAAAAGGCAGACGAATTGGCGGCCTCAGGTGTGGAGCCGTTGATATGGCCCGACAGTGATATGAGTGCGGCGATTGAAGCGGCGGATCATATTCTAATTTCAGCAGGTCCGGACGGGGACGGGGACCCGACGCTGAATTTACTGCGCGATCAAATTACACGGAAAAGTTCAGAACTTAGGTGGGCAGGCTATTTGTCGACCACTGGCGTTTATGGAGACTTTGACGGTGCGTGGGTCGATGAAATGACACCACTGAATCCTACAACGAAACGTGGGCATTTGCGCAAGGCAGCTGAAGAAGATTGGTCTTCTGTCGCAGGGTTGCCGCTTCATATTTTTCGTTTGGCAGGTATTTATGGTCCGGGCCGTGGTCCTTTCGCAAAAGTACGCAATGGGACTGCGCGGCGGGTTGTCAAAGAGGGACAGGTTTTTTCGCGTATCCACGTTGAGGACATTGCGCAGATCTTGTGGGCGTCGATCCAACGGCCCAATCCGGGTACCGCCTATAACATGTGCGATGATGATCCTGCGCCACCCCAAGACGTGATTGCACATGCCGCTAATTTACTAAGTATGCCAGTGCCACCGGCGATGGCCTTTGAGGACGCTGAGTTCACGCCTATGGCCCGCAGCTTTTATGCGGAAAATAAGAAGGTACGCAACGACCGGATCAAGACAGAGTTAGGCGTGAAACTGATCCACCCTACCTACCGCGAAGGCTTGCAATCATTGCTAGGTCAGATGACTTAGGCGGTTGCAGCACCGATTTGGGCGATGCCTAAAACATCTAAAACTTTTGACTCTATGTCGCCTGCATTTAGTCCTGCAGCTGCATACATATCAGAAGGGTTCGCATGGTCGATGAACGTGTCAGGTAGAACCATTGAACGGTATTTAAACCCGCGGTCAAAGACACCTTCATCTGCGAGTAATTGGGATACATGACTGCCAAAGCCGCCAATTGCGCCTTCCTCAATTGTGATCATCGCTTCATGGTTTTCAGCCAG
>JABGTH010000194.1 GCA_018647275.1 Paracoccaceae bacterium | reverse complement strand
CAATTATTGAGCGCATAGATTCAGGCTGCATCAGCAATCTGATGCGAGTTCTCATTTGTCTGACAGCACCAATATAAGACCCGCAACATTCGTGGTGTTTAGGTTCAAAGGCACTGTTTAGTACCACGGAAGGCACGTCAATTTGTGCTCATTGACTGATGCTCTCCGACTCGCGGACACACTCTCGCTGCGCAGAGTGTTGTCGCGGAAATAAGCAGTCGGCAGGGTATTTCGTATGCTGCATCTCGTTCATGGCCGGGAAACTGGATCTCTGATAGAAGGAATGAATGTGTGCCCGACCTGTTTTGCAGCGATACCTTGCGGAAAGCTGATCTACGGCATAACATTATGCGTAACTTTTTTTCTATAAATAGGCGAGGTTGATCATGCTTGAATCCGGAGTGCTGTTTGACCAGTTCTGCTTTGTGCAGGCTTCGTTCGAAAGTTCACGTCATGTTTATCGGCGCGAGCATGGGCCTGGTCAGGTGCGTCGGTTTTTCAACACCAGCTTTACCGCCTTTGAGCTACGCAGGTATATGATGAACTACTATTTCTCTAAGGGCAGTTTCACTATTTCTGAGCTTGTCAAAGTCTCTGAATTTAGCAGGCCGACTGTAACTTCGACCGTTCACGAAGCCTTGGCGCTTGGTTATTTGGAAGAGCTGTCAGGCACCGCTGATCGCCGTCGCCGCGATTTTTGCCCAACGGAGCCAATGTTAGAGGCCTGGCGCAATTACTGTAACGCCCTTCTTGCAAACCCAGAGTTTTCCCGCACTCTGAAGCTCGCTCAAACATTGATATCTGTGCGCGAGCTTGAGGCTCAATCATCAGACGCAGATATGTAAAATTTTTTACACTTTTATGCTATTACCCTCTGTGCTGCAATTGATGAGCAGTGGGTGCCGAGGCATCTAAGCCAATTCATGGCACCCTCTGATGAAGTCAATGTTCAGAGGGCGTCACGCGCATGTTGAAAATGCCGAAGTTGCAGTACGTATCGTACAAGGATGGTCGTCTGGCATATCGGGAAGCGGGAAAGGGTCCTGACCTATTTTTCCTTCATGGCATGAATGGCAGCAGCCGGAGCTGGTTCCATATCTTTGAAGTTCTCGCGCCTTCTTTTCACGTTGTTGCATGGGATGCGCCAAGCTTTGGAGCCTCCGATGTGTTCGGCGATAAGATTGAAGACTATGTTGACGCCGCCAAGGCGCTGATGCAGGCAGTGAAGATTCGCGAGGCAATCGTGGTTGGCCATTCAATGGGGGGCGTGATTGCCACGCAGTTGGCTGCTGATCGGGAATGTTCAACCGCAGGTCTGGTTCTGTCTTCGACGCATCTGGGTTTTGGCCTTCCCGCAAGTGCACCGTTGATGGCGCGCTACGCGACGAGGATTGATCACATCAAGTCCGAAGGGGTCGACACGGCCTATGGTCTTGAACGCGCCAAACGCAGCACACCCGAAGGGACATCTCAAGCCGTTATTCGGTTCCTGGCGGAAATAGCAACGGGCGCGCGGATCGAAGGGATCCGCGATGGTGGCCGCATGAGCCAGGAAGCCGACAATGCGAAAATCGGTCCGAATGTGCGCGTTCCGGTGCTCATTTTGTCAGGGGGCAAAGACACTGTGATCTCACCTGACATGCATGGAGCGCTGGTCTCGACATTTCCGAAAGCAAAGCAGGTCGTTTTCCCCAAAACGGGACACGCGTCCTACGTGGAATGCCCAGATCTCTTCAACGAACAGATTAGACAGTTTGCATACCACTGTAAGAGCCACGAGCTATCAACATCAAAAAACTGATTGGATATCAGTGAAAGGGAGGAAGAAAGATGACTATACGAACAACCATTGGCATGCTTGCCGTTGTCGCGGCGGGCGTTGGCCTCACCGGTGGCCCTGTGTCGGCCCAAGACCTGAAGGTGGCCCTCGCGGCCGAACCCACGTCAATGGATCCGCACTATCAGAACCTGACTATCAACAACTCAATGGCGACGCAGGTCTACGATGCGCTGGTTCTGCAGGATGTGAATCAGAAACTCGTTCCTGGGCTGGCTCAATCTTGGAAGCCGGTCAATGACACCACCTGGGAATTCAAGCTGCGTTCCGGTGTTACCTTTCACAATGGGGCAGCTTTCACTGCCGAAGACGTGGTTGCAACTATGCAACGGGCGGCAAACGTGCCAAACAGCCCGTCCAGTTTTGCAACTTTCATTAAAGGAAAATCTTTTGAAATTGTCGACGATCTTACATTACGCATTTCGACCGAGAAACCTTACCCGTTCACACCCAACGATATGTCTAGGGTTGCGATCATCGACTCTGCATTTGTGAATGCCACTACAGAGGACTTCAACACTGGCGCAGCGTCCTTCGGGACAGGCCCATTGACATTATCAAAATGGCTACCAGGCGACGTGATCGAATTAGCGCGCAATGATGGTTATTGGGGGGCTATTGCCGAATGGGATAATGTAATTGTTCGGGTTATTGGAGACGGGACAACCCGGTCAGCAGCATTAATTGCGGGTGATGTAGATTTTATTGAACGAGTCGGGCCCGCTGATTTGCCCAATCTTGAAAGCCGAGAAGGAATTTCGGTATTCAAATCCGTATCCAATCGCTTGCTTTACATAACACTGCATTTGACGGACGATCAGATAAGGCCTTTCGTGACGGATCATGAAGGCAATAATATTGCATCACCGTTCCAGGACATTCGCGTGCGCAAAGCTGTATCTCTCGCGATCAATCGAAAGGCTATTGCGGATCGTGTAATGGATGGACTATCGAAGCCGGCGGGTCAGTTTTCGCCAGAAGGTTACATTGGTTATTCAGTCAATCTCAAGCCTGACGAATATGACCCTGATCGTGCAAAAGAATTATTGGCTGAAGCAGGATTTGCGGACGGGTTCAAATTGACTGTGCATGGTCCGGCTGGTCGTTATTCTAATGATACTAGGATTCTTGAAGCCATAGCACAGATGCTGTCGCGTATTGGAATCGACACAACGGTGGAGACTATGCCTGCGTCTGTCTTTTTCAAGCGATTTGCTCGCGGAGGACCGGATAAAACGCCTGAATTCACCGTAGCCATGTCTGGCTATGCGAATGGTTCAGGCGAGCCTTCGCATCCACTGCGGATTTTTATCCATACGAAACAAAAAGAAAGAGGATATGGTCCAGGCAATCGTAACGGTTACAGCAACGCCAAGGTTGATGGGTTGATTGAAAGTGGGCGCGCGTCCATGGATATCACAATAGGTGAAAAATTATTCATTGAGGCGACCGAAATCGCGATGCAAGAATACGCGCTTGTTCCTATTCATCATGAGATCGCGACCTGGGCAGCTCGTGACGGCATTGCTTATAAACACGGAGCCTTGGATAGTACTTTTATCCACAACATCCGCTCGAAATAATAATATAAGGTTGGCCTGTCATTTATCTCAGGCGGGCCAACCGTTAAAAGGAACCCTCCATGCTAGCCTTTATTCTTAGACGCGTCATGCAAAGCGTGGTCGTCCTTTTTGTCATGTCGTTGATTGTATTTTCTATGATCAATCTGGTCGGTGATCCGGTCGACATGCTGGTCAATCCAGAAAGCCTACCCGAAGAAATCGACCGCGTGCGCCGTGACTTCGGCCTCGATCAACCTGCCTATGTGCAATACTGGAAGTTTCTGACAGGCGCGTTAGCGGGTGATCTGGGCAATTCCTTCATCTTTGGAAGACCCGCACTAGCACTCATGGTCGAGCGTTTTCCGGCCACACTCGAACTCGCTACGAGTGCCCTGATAATCGCTATAACGGTGGGGCTACCATTGGGAATCTACGCGGGCCTACGTCCCAATGGATGGGGCACACGCATCATAATGGGTGGATCGGTACTTGGGATTTCGGTTCCAACTTTCTGGCTTGGGCTTATGATGATCATTGTTTTTTCCGTCATCCTTGGATGGCTACCAGTTTCGGGCCGAGGAGAGACGGCCGTCTTCCTTGGGATTGAGAGCAGCTTATTTACTCTTGACGGCCTCAAGCACCTTATTCTCCCCGCCACAAACCTCGCTCTGTTCAAGATCGCAATGGTAATACGTCTGACGCGGGCAGGGACTGAGGAGGTGATGGCACAAGACTACATCAAATTTGCGCGCGCAAAGGGGTTATCTTCCAAGCGTATCGTTCGCGCTCATCTTCTGCCTAATATCCTTATACCAATTATCACTGTGCTGGGGATAGAATTTGGCACGTTAATAGCCTTTGCGACTGTTACGGAGTCCATCTTTGCCTGGCCCGGTCTGGGCAAGCTTGTGATCGACGCAATCGTTAACCTAGATCGCCCCATTGTCGTGGCTTATCTGCTCTTCGTGGTGGCTCTGTTCCTCGTCTTAAACTTGGTGGTCGATATCATTTACGCGGTGCTGGATCCACGCGTGCGCTTGCAGGGAGAAGGAGGATGAGCAACTTAAAAGCAATATCCGCTTTGAGGCTTCGCAACGAAGGCATTTTTAAGACCATGCAGGCAGTACTTTCAAAGCCCACAACTTTAATCTCGGGCTTTCTGCTGATTTTAATCGTCGCGTCTGCGATATTCGCGCCCCTTATCGCGCCAACCAACCCATATGATCTGTCTACCGTCAGCATCATGGACGGACGGCTTGCGCCCGGTGAAGAGATGTTTGACGGCACGATCGCCTGGCTTGGCACTGATGGGGCGGGGCGGGATGTTCTTAGCTCGATCCTCTATGGATTGCGTACCAGCCTGACCGTAGCCATCAGCAGCGCCCTAATCGCGTTGGCAATAGGACTCTCGGTTGGGCTGACGTCCGCCTTCTATGGCGGTCGGATCGATGCGTTTTTAATGCGGGTTGTCGATATTCAGCTCTCTTTCCCGGCTATTCTGGTTGCGCTCGTGTTGCTCGCGTTGCTGGGCAAAGGCATCGACAAGGTCATCATTGCACTAGCGATCGTGCAATGGGCACTTTATGCGCGCACGGTCCGTGCAGCCGCCATGGTAGAACGTCGCAAAGAGTATTTCGAGGCAGCGACCTGCCTGGAACTCAGCAACGCCCGTATCATCTGGAAGCATCTTTTGCCAAACAGCGTTTCGTCGCTGATTGTGCTGGCAACCTTGCAAACGGCGCACTCCATCTCGATTGAAGCAACCCTCAGCTTCCTCGGCGTAGGCGTGCCCATCACTGAGCCATCGCTAGGATCACTGATCTCAAACGGCTTCGACTACATCCTGTCAGGTGCGTATTGGATTACGTTTTTTCCCGGCATCATGCTGCTTGCGACCGTTGCGGCAATCAACATCTTCGGTGACCAGCTGCGCGCAATCATCAATCCAAGGCTTTCAAAATGAACCAGCTAAAGCTTTTGTCCATTCAAGGACTGCGCACAGAATTTCCCACGCCCGACGGGCCCTTGGCGGCCGTGAGTGGCGTTGATCTCGAGGTCACGCGCGGCGATGTTCTCGGCATCGTGGGGGAGTCCGGCTCGGGCAAAACCGTTCTTGGACTGTCCATCATGGGATTGGTCGACCGGCCGGGCCGCGTCACAGCGGGGCGCATTGCGTTCGGTGGCACCGAAATCACCAACTATTCTGAGGCGCAATGGCAAGGCCTGCGCGGCAACAGAATTGCAATGATTTTTCAGGATCCAACCACTAGCCTTAACCCGGTGCAGCGCATTGGTGTACAGATGATTGAGGCCATTCAGGCCCATAGAGACGTCTCTACCGATGCCGCGCGGCAGATCGTTCGCGAGGCGATGGTGCGTGTCGGGATCAACAGCCCCGATGAACGGCTGGAAGCCTATCCACACCAGTTTTCCGGCGGTATGCGGCAGCGAGTTGTCATTGCCACCGCACTCTTGAACGAGCCCGATTTGATCATCGCGGATGAACCAACTACGGCGTTGGACGTCACCGTGCAGGCGCAAATCTTGCGCGATATGCGGCGTCTTTGCCGCGATACCGGTATGGCGTTGATCTGGGTCTCTCACGACCTGGGTGTCGTGGCGCAGATCGCCCATCGTGTGGCCGTGATGTACGCGGGCCGCATCGTAGAACAAGGGGCAACCGAGGTGATGCTGAAATCACCATCACATCCCTATACTGCGGGGTTGATGGCCAGCATGCCTGCGAACGCGCCGCGCGGGCAACGCTTGGTCTCTATTCCTGGTGGTCTTCCGCAGTTGTCGAACCTGCCAAAGGGTTGCTCCTTCGCTCCACGCTGCGCTCACGCTACCACGGCCTGTGATGTACTGCCCGAACTGTCCCCAACCTCGCCCGACCACGCCGTTCGTTGTGTCTCTCCGCTTCAAGAAAGGAGCTAACATGCCACAAGTCATTGAACTTAAATCTGTGTGTCGCAGCTTTGGAAAGAAGCCTGATCTGGCGGATCGTATCGCGACCGCGTTTGGGGCGAAATCCACGGCCAAACTTTTACGGGCCGTCGACGGCGTTGATCTTGCGATCGAGCAAGGGGAAGTGCTGGGCCTTGTAGGCGAGTCCGGATGTGGGAAATCCACACTCGGCCGGCTTGTGGCGGGTATCCTGCCGCACGACTCTGGTGATGTGCTATTCAACGGCAAGCCTATGGTGGACAAGACAAGTCAAAAGATCGGCAAAGGTTTGGGTGTCCAGATGATCTTCCAGAACCCCGCTGCCGCATTGGACCCACGTCAGCGTATTCTCGATGCAATCACCGAAGCCCCCATCGCCCACGGGCTGATCCAAAGGTCGCAGGCGCGTTCTTTCGCGATAGAGGCGCTCGATCGGGTTGGACTGCGAGAGGACGCACTTGACCGCTATCCGCATCAGTTTTCCGGAGGGCAGCGCCAGCGGATCTGCATCGCACGGGCGTTGGCGGTCAATCCCGAAGTCGTCGTCTGTGATGAATCTGTGGCGTCGCTGGATGTCTCCATTCAGGCGCAGATCATCAACCTGTTTCTTGATCTGCGCGACAGTTTGAACCTGTCGTATCTGTTCATCAGCCACGACATCAGCGTGGTCGAACATGTCTCCGATCGGATTGCAGTAATGTATCTTGGGCAGATTGTAGAAATTGCGCGAGCCTCTGATCTTTTGGAAAACCCCCTACACCCCTATACACAGGCTTTGCTAAGCGAAGTTCCCACACTGGACCAAACCTTGTCCGAGGAACATGCACTAGAAGGAGAATTGCCTTCGCCCTTGTCGCCCCCGTCAGGCTGTAGGTTCCATCCTAGATGCCCCATCGCTATGGAAGAATGCCGGTCACTGGCACCGCGACTGGAGTCCCAGGGATCAGGTCATCGGGTCAGCTGCCTCGCTATCCGGAAGGAAATTTGAGCGATAGTTTTGCCGAATGTCTCCAACGGCAATCCCTTTGACGAGCCAGCGGGACAATCAAATTTGACTCAGATCTGAATTCGGCCACGGAAAAGCCCGCTCTACACAGATCGCGGCCATTCCGTGGCATTGCAGCATATGGTACTTTGGGCTCATTCCCGCTGTTGGTACTGTCAGACAAAACGAGCTTGAGACGGAGCGGGCTGTTTCGTAGCCTAGCCGTATGACAAAACACTCTTCATTCAGGTACTTTAAAACAAGCCCTGAGATCATCCGCCTGGCTGTGATGCTTCACGTTCGGTTCCGGCTTTCACTCCGTAATGTGGAAGATCTTTTGCAAGAACGCAGCATTGAGATCAGCCATTAAACAGTTCGGTTTTGGTGGAATAGATTTGGTCCGATTTCTGCAAAAGTTCGCTGCCATCCACTCTTCAGTCCACAACCATTTTAATAAGGAACGCCACTTCTACTCACGAGACAATTTCAAGCTCAATCGAAGCGCAGCTCTTACTGAGTGGCGTCAATTATTGAGTGCATAGATTCAGGCTGCGCTAGCAATCT
>JABGTH010000209.1 GCA_018647275.1 Paracoccaceae bacterium | reverse complement strand
GGTATGGCGCTGGCGGCATGGATGGATGCAGGTGAAAAACCATTCGATCTTGGCGATGTAGACATCAGTCGGATGCAGCCGTTCCAAGGCAATAAACGTTATCTTGAGGCTCGTTCAAAAGAGACGCTTGGTCTGCTTTATGCCGATCACTTCCCCTTCCGCCAAAAGGCAACAGCGCGCGGTGTGCGCCGCACGCCGTTCCACCAACATCTGTTGGATCAAGGCGCCGTCATGGGCGAAATTGCAGGTTGGGAACGGGCCAATTGGTTCGCAAATGAAGGCCAGAAACCAGAATACGAATACTCATGGAAACGCCAAAACTTCTTTGACAACGTAGCTGCCGAACACAACTCAGTGCGCAATAACGTAGGCATGTATGACATGACGTCCTTTGGGAAACTGCGGGTTGAGGGCCGTGATGCAATGGCCTTTATGAACTACATCGGTGGCGGTGATTATGATGTACCCGTTGGTAAAATTGTCTACACACAGTTCCTGAATTCCAAGGCTGGGATCGAAGCGGATGTGACCGTCACGCGGATCGAAGAGAACTGTTATCTTGTCGTGACACCCGCTGCGACGCGCCTTGGAGACCAAACATGGATGCGTCGCAATCAGGGTGACTTTAACGTGGTGATCACGGACGTCACCGCGGGCGAGGGCGTCTTGGCTGTCATGGGGCCAAACGCGCGTAAACTGCTGCAAGCTGTATCGCCGAATGACTTTAGCAATGCGGTGAACCCATTCGGGACAGCGCAAGAAATCGAGCTGGGCATGGGCCTCGCTCGTGTGCACCGCGTTACTTATGTGGGCGAGTTGGGTTGGGAAATCTATATGCCGTCCGACATGGCGGGCCATATGTTTGAAACGCTGCATGAGGCGGGCCAAGACATGGGACTAAAACTGTGCGGGATGCATATGATGGACACATGCCGAATGGAAAAAGGCTTCCGTCACTTTGGGCATGACATCACGTCAGAGGATCACGTTCTTGAAGCGGGCCTTGGCTTTGCTGTTAAAATGGACAAGCCTAACTTTATTGGTCGTGACGCTGTGTTGGCCAAGCGCGAAACAGGGCTTGAGCAACGCTTGGTCCAGTTTAAACTGACCGATGCAGAGCCGTTGCTGTACCACAACGAACCAATCTTGCGGAATGGTGAAAATGTTGGCTATTTGTCTTCGGGCGGATACGGACACCACGTGGGTGCGGCCATCGGTATGGGCTATGTGCCATGCAAAGGTGAAAGCGTGGCAGAGCTGCTGGCTTCATCATTTGAAATCGATGTGATGGGCACGCGGGTCAAGGCAAAGGCACAGCTGAAGCCTTTCTATGATCCCAAATCAGAGCGCGTGAAGGTCTAAGGTTTGATGCGTAAACAGCTTTAACGGCAGTTTGCGCGCCGAATTATTTTGATGAGCATCACAAAGGTAGAGAGTGATGAAATATCCATTTAGCAGATTTGATGCGGACATTTGGTCAGTCTTTGCGTGTTGCTGTCAAACAAATCGCATCGCCCTTTTCAAATCTGGATACGCGACGATAGATAAATTTTTCATAGGGTTTTTCACCGATAGAAGTGCTTCCGATTGCAATCACACTTTTGATACTTGGCACAAGTTTAGGTGAATTCGAGCGCTTTGTGTAACTTTGCGTCTGGTTTGTAACGGTTAGGGCCAAATTGGATCGGCTTCCCACATTAAGCGTTCAATGTGTCAGTAATAAACGCATCTAAAACGATGCTGGGTAAACTGTTATTTGATGCAGGGCTTGAGAGTTCCATTTAAAGAATCGAAAGTGTTTGTCCAAAAAGTATTAATCAGTAGTCAATTTAAAATGGGGTTAACTTAAGTAGGGGAAACCATACCCTTTGTTTTGGCGGTTTTTCGCGACCCCGGCACGACCACTGAATTTCTCCGTAATTTATATTAATGGACAGCAGTAATAAGGCTGTTACCCATAGCTTACCCAGCGACCGGAGCATCCTCATGCCAAAGCCATCTACAACTAAAAGTGGTGACACTCTATCTGGCTTTGGCTTTGCCTTTGCGGCGTATTTCTTGTGGGGCTTCCTACCGATCTATCTCAAGCTGTTGTCGCATCTGCCATCCGCCGAAGTGGTTGCGCACCGCGTGATCTGGTCGGTGCCCATTGCAGGCATCTTACTGATTATTCTGGGGCGGACCAAGGATGTGCGCAATGCGATCATGGATCCTAAGATGTTGGGAATGGCCTGCGTCACCGCTGCACTGATCTCTATCAACTGGGGGATTTATGTCTGGGCCATTGCCGCCGACCGTACCCTTGATGCGGCCCTTGGGTATTACATAAACCCACTGTTTAGTGTCGCACTTGGTGCGATTGTCCTTCGTGAAGCGTTAACCCGCGCACAGCTTGTCGCCATCGCTTTGGCTGCAGGTGCTGTTGTCGTTTTGGCGGTTTCAAATGGGTCAGTGCCTTGGGTGTCTTTGGGGCTAACCGTTTCATGGGGGCTGTATGCCCTTGCAAAAAAGCAGCTGCCGATCGGCCCGAACCAAGGGTTCTTGCTAGAGGTGTTGATCCTACTGGTACCTGCACTGATCTATGTGACGTGGCTGGGCGTGCAGGGACAAAACCATTTTGAATTTAGTCCATCGCGCGACACGTTGATGATGATGGGCTGCGGTATCGTTACGGCTGTGCCGCTATTACTGTATGCGAATGGGGCAAAGGGGCTGCAGCTGGCCACGATCGCCATCATGCAATACATCGCACCGACGTTGATCTTCCTTGTTGCTGTCTTTGCTTTCGGTGAGGAGTTCGGGCGTGCCCGTATGATCGCCTTTCCGATGATCTGGGCCGCATTGGTGATCTATTCGATCTCTATGTTTCGCAAGATGCGTCGAGAGGGTTGAAAACCAAACGTACATCTGTGAACTGAGGGCATGCAAACACCCTATACCCCCCCGCACGATCCGCTTGTCATTTTGCACGACGATGCAGATGTCATTGCCGTTGATAAGCCCGCTGGCCTGCTCTCCGTCCCTGGACGGGGCGAGCATTTGGCGGATTGCCTGATCACACGAGTGCAGCAGGTGTTTCCACATGCTTTGTTGGTGCACCGTTTGGATCGCGACACGTCAGGCGTGATGATCTTTGGCCTGAACCCACATGCACAACGCACGTTGTCGGTGCAGTTCCAAGAACGTCAAACCAAGAAGATGTATGTCGCCCGTGTTTGGGGCGTACCCGAGGAGAAGGCAGGCACTGTCGATTTGCCATTGATTGTCGATTGGCCAAACCGCCCCTTGCAAATGGTCTGCCACGAAACTGGGAAACCCTCTGTCACTGATTGGCGGTTGCTTAAGGATCAGGGCGAGACATCGCGGATCAGATTGATCCCGAAAACGGGCCGAACACACCAATTGCGGTTGCATATGTTGGCTTTGGGCCACCCGATTTTAGGCGACCCGTTTTATGGATATGAAAAAAGCCAAGCGTTCCCACGCATGATGCTGCACGCCGAAGAGTTGCGTGTGCGGCATCCTGAGAGCGGGCAGTCGTTGCGAGTACGGGCTAAGGCACCGTTTTAGTACTGTTGGTAAAAGCTATGGCAATTGCTTGCTGCGCATCTCATCTAAGATCGCTGTAAATGCCTTTAGATCCAAACCCTCAGCAAGGGCACGGGTGAATAATGCTTGTTGGGTCTCGGGGGCAAGTCCGCCTTTGGGGGGATCGCGGTTCAAATTGGTCGGGAAAGAATAGCCCTCTGCAGATGCAGCAATTGCAGCCTCTAAATCGGCGACACCCAACGTTTTGTTCTGATGTGCACTCACCGCATGGGGATATAGCAACTTGCACATCTTCTCGCGGTCGACCGTTTCCATTGCACGCCCGAACGCAGAGGACACCTGCAACAGGTTTGCCATACGGTGAATATCACTGCTCGAATTTGCGCCGGCAGCATGGAAAACGGCCGGATTGAAAAACAGGGCGTCCCCTTTCGCCAATGGCAGCTGAATGCACCGTTCTTCAAACAACGCACGAAAATCGTCCCTACGCCATGCTGCATAACCAGCGCGGTAGAGTTGTGAAAACGGCAATAGCTTTGTTGGGCCACTTTCAACCGGCATGTCACAATGTGCGACGGCCCCCTGTAAGGTCAGGGCAGGTGAAAGATCATGCACATGTGCGGGATACTGTGAACTTGTCTCCGCAGTTTGAAAGCCAAGATGATAATCACGATGTGCCTGCTGTGCTGCACCGCCTGGATGAACCAAATTGATTTGTGCAGTCATTTGATAATTCGGGCCAAGCCACGCTTCGCAAACCGCCGCGATAGATGTATTGGCGAAGTAGCGCAAAAACACCTCTGGTGATGCCTCGCAAAGTTTTTGCAAAGAATTCCATATCCGGTCATTCGACCCTGAGGCCGCGAAATGATCCCCTCCACCGCCGCTTGCCAGCTTTTCCGTTTCTATAATGTGTTCGTAGATTGCGGTTGCTTCGTCAAGAACGCCAGTGTTCGCATATGCACCTCGCAAAACCAGAATACCTGCACCTGCCTTAAGAACACGCGCCCATTCGGCCATGATTGCCCGACGTTGCGCCCTATCTTCAAGGGTTGGGCGCAAATTGGTCATGTCATAAATGGGTACATTCTTTTGAACGTCGGCGGCATGCGGTACGTCTGAGGAGTTCGCAGTTTGATTAATAAGCGTGGTGAATGCGCCCAAATCACAATCTATACTATCAAAATACCCGGCATCAATTTTAGTCTGGTCGATCATTGAATGTCTCCTTGTGTTGTCTTCACTGTTCAATAAAAAGACCTTGATTGGTTTCGAAAAAGACATCAGAAACGCATCAAATGACACATCGATTTCCTCTTAAAGAAATTGCCAGACAATCGGGGCTTAGCACCGCGACGGTTGACCGCGCGATCAACAACCGCGCGCATGTCAGTCCACAAACCAAGGCACGTGTCGCCGCCGCAATTTCAGAGCTTGAAGGGCAAGAGGGGCAACTTAGTGCCCGTGGACGCCGTTTGTTTTTCGATTTTGTCATCGAAGCGCCCTCGCGCTTCAGCCGTGAAGTACAGCACGCTGCCGAACAGGTGTTGCCCCGTATCGCAAATGCCGTGTGCCGCCCACGGTTCTTGGCCCAAGAGATCATGGACGAGGATGATGTTGTCTCTGCGTTGTCTCGCATTGCCAAAAGGGGGAGTCATGGGGTCTGCCTTAAAGCGCGTGATTTGCCAAAGATACGCGCTGCTGTTGATCGACTGATCGCATCAGGTATTCCTGTGGTCACTTTGGTTACAGATCTGACGACGACAAAACGCATCGCCTATGTCGGCCTTGATAATCAAAGCGCGGGGCGCACGGCCGCCTATCTTATTGCCAAGTCAATTGGGGCGAGTGCGGGAACCGTTCTGACCTCCAAAAGCAACAGTCTCTTTCTGGGCGAAGAAGAACGCGAAGTGGCGTTCAAGGTGACACTCAGCCGCCTTTGTCCAAAGCTATGTATTGTCGATGCAAACGGTGGCAGCGGCGTACATTTCGAAACCGCGCGGATTATCCAGACGGTTGTCGAAGGTCTGGATCAAGTGCGTGCTGTCTATTCGATGGGTGGGGGCAATAAGACGATCTTGGAGGTTCTCAAACAGAACGCCTTAAGATCCGACATTTTTGTGGCCCACGATCTGGACAACGACAACCGAACGCTGATCGAACAGGGGAACCTCAGTTTCGTGCTTCACCACGATTTGCGCGTGGATTTGCAAAACGTGTTTCATGCGTTCTTGCACCATCATAAACTGGTGCTCGAGCCGCTAGAGACACCCATTTCTCATATTCAGGTCGTAACGCCAGAAAACATTCCCCCTTTGACGAGACGTCTCTAAAAAAGACTGATTGCGCAAATCTTGGGTATATCGAGCGCTCGAAAACAAAGGGCCACCAAAACTGGCAGCCCTTTCTTAACTTAACAGTGGTGCAAAGCTTACACAGGCGTCCAGCCAGAAACGGCCTTCACCTCTAGGAAGTCTTCCAACCCCCAAACGCCACCTTCACGGCCGTTGCCAGACTGCTTCATGCCGCCAAATGGGGAACCTGCGGCGCGGGATGTACCGTTCATTTCGACCATGCCAGACCGCAGTTGCGTGGCCAGACGATTGGCGCGCGCCATGTCTTGGGTTTGAACGTAGTTGGTCAAACCGTATGGCGTGTCGTTGGCGATCTCGACAGCTTCTTCCTCTGTCTCAAACGGGATGATCGCCAGCACAGGGCCAAAGATTTCCTGTTGCGCAATTACCATCTGGTTATTCACGTCCGCAAAGACCGTTGGCTTTACATAGAACCCACGGCTCAGCCCCTCAGGCCGCCCCGGACCACCAGCAACCAGCTTTGCACCCTCAGCGATACCAACCTCGATCATCCCTTGAATTTTGTTCCATTGGACCTCGTTCACGACAGGACCAATGTGGCGGCCCTCTTCAGATGCAGGGCCTACAGTGACTTTGTCAGCGATTGCGGCAGCCTCAGCAACAACTTGATCGTAGATGCCCTTCTGGACCAGCATACGGCTTGGTGCATTACAGGACTGACCTGTGTTCTGCATCATATGCATCACGCCACGCTTCACGGCCTTTTCGTCTGCATCGTCAAAGATCAGGTTGGCACCTTTGCCACCAAGCTCAAGATGCACACGTTTCAGGGTGTCGGCGGCGTTCTTGGAAATCAACGTGCCTGCACGGGTCGAACCGGTGAAGCTGACCATGTCCACGTCCTTGTGACCAGATAGGGTTGAGCCAACGCCAACACCGTCACCGTTCAGCATGTTGAACACACCTTTGGGGAAACCCGCTTCTTCCATCATCTCGGCAAAGACCATTGCGTTGATTGGGCTTTCCTCGGATGGCTTAAGCACCATGGTGCAACCTGCAATGGCGGCCGCGCCAACTTTTAGGGTCACTTGGTTCATCGGCCAGTTCCACGGAGTGATCAACGCGGCCACACCGACGGGTTCATAGATGATCCGATCGTTGGGCGCGTGAGATCCCAACGGGCGGCTGAATTCAAAACCCTTGGCCGCGCGAATAAAGTTCTTGAGGTGGTAAGATCCTGCTCCAACTTGGCTGGAACGAGACATCGAAATAGGAGCGCCCATTTCGGCGCTCATCGCCACGGCTAAATCCTCGGCGCGGGACTCGTAAATTTCGATCAGCTTGGAAACATAAGCGATACGTTCCTCAACTGGGGTGGCCATCCATGCTGGCAACGCAGCCTTCGCCGCAGCAACGGCGGCGTTGGTGTCTGCGTCAGAACCCAGCGTGATAACGGCTGTTGGTTCTTCTGTGGATGGATCGATGACGTGATGGTCCGTGCCGCCTTGGCTTTTGACCCACTCACCGTTGATAAAAAAGTCGCGTTTCTCCAGCATGGCATTTCTCCCGATAATATGCAGCGGCCCTAACTTTGGGCCTCCAATTGAAAACACTGTGTCACCACATTAAATCAGTATCAAGGACGGGGATGTATCCATACATTGCACAGGCTATGATGGGCCCCGACGCTGGACCAAATAAGGAGTACCACCATGAGCCTACGTATCAACGAAACGATCCCGAATATGACCGTGGAAACAGACCATGGCACGATCCAATTGCATGACTGGGTTGGCGATTCTTGGGCGATCTTGTTCTCACACCCAAAAGACTTCACTCCTGTCTGTACAACTGAATTTGGCGCGGTTGCACAGCTGGCTGATGAATGGGCTGCGCGCGGCACCAAAGTGATTGGTGTTTCAGTCGACGGCGTTGAGGATCACAAAAAATGGAAAGCCGACATTGAAAAAGTTGCGGATGCCAAAGCGGGCTTCCCAATCATTGCGGACACTGGGCTAGAAGTCTCCAAAGCCTTCAACATGCTACCTGCTGAGGCATACATGCCGGACGGACGTACACCGGCGCACAGCGCAACGGTACGTTCCGTGTTCATCATTGGCCCAGACAAACAGCTGAAACTGTCCATGACATACCCAATGACTGTGGGCCGTAACTTTGCCGAGGTTTTACGCGCACTAGACGGTTTGCAAATGTCCGCCAAAGGCGTGGCAACACCAGCAAACTGGGTTCCGGGCGAAGACGTGATCATCCCCCCAACCGTCAGCAACGAAGATGCAAAGGCAAAGTTTGGTGAGTTCGAAACGATCCTACCGTACCTGCGTAAAACAAAAGCACCTAGCTAAGGCTACAAATGTCACGGCCCATCTGGGCTGTGGCACCAACGTTCAAACGCAATGGTTAGGCAAACAAAAAGCCCCAGTGTTTCCACTGGGGCTTTTCTATTTCTATCGTGTTAGAAAGACAGGCCTTGGATTTACTCCGCAGCTGGCTCTTTCTTTTCTTCAACGATTTCTTCGCCAGTTGTTTGGTCAACAACTTTCATGGAAAGGCGTACCTTGCCACGGTCGTCAAAGCCCAACAATTTAACCTTAACTTCTTGGCCCTCTTTCAGGACGTCGGAAGGGTGGTTCAAACGGCGGTTTTCGATTTGGGAAACGTGGACCAAACCATCGCGTTTGCCAAAGAAGTTCACGAATGCACCGAAGTCTACGATCTTAACGACCGTACCGGTGTAAACCATGCCTTCTTCTGGCTCAGCTACGATTGACCAGATCATTTCGTAGGCTTTCTTGATCGCTTCGCCATTTGGAGATGCGATCTTGATGATGCCTTCGTCGTTGATGTCGACTTTGGCGCCGGACACTTCAACGATTTCACGGATCACTTTACCACCTGAACCGATCACTTCACGGATTTTGTCCGTTGGGATCTGCATGGTTTCGATACGTGGTGCGTGCTCTGAGAATTCAGCCGCGCCAGTAAGTGATTTGTTCATTTCACCTAGGATGTGCAAACGGCCAGTACGTGCCTGCTCGAGTGCTTTTTCCATGATCTCTGGAGTGATGCCTGCGATCTTGATGTCCATTTGCAAAGACGTGATACCGTTTTCTGTACCAGCTACTTTAAAGTCCATATCGCCTAAGTGATCTTCGTCACCCAAGATGTCAGATAGAATGGCGTATTCGCCGTTGTCTTCCATGATTAGACCCATAGCAACACCAGCAACCGCAGACTTCAACGGAACACCCGCGTCCATCATGGACAAGGAGCCACCGCAGACAGACGCCATTGAAGACGAGCCGTTGGATTCTGTGATCTCGGATACTACACGAACGGTGTATGGGAAATCAGTTGCCGCAGGAAGAACAGCCTGCAAAGCGCGCCATGCCAATTTACCGTGACCGATTTCACGACGGCCTGGGCCAGACACACGACCAACTTCACCAACTGAATATGGAGGGAAGTTATAATGTAGCAAGAAGTTGGATTTGAAGTTGCCGTGCAGTGCGTCGATGAACTGCTCGTCGTCTCCGGTACCCAAGGTTGTTACGACCAAGCCTTGTGTTTCACCGCGTGTGAACAAAGCTGAACCGTGTGTACGTGGCAACATGCCAGTTTCACAAACGATGTCGCGAATTTCGTCAGTAGCACGACCGTCGATGCGCTTACCAGTTTTGACAACGTCACCACGAAGGATTCCAGCTTCTAGGCCCTTCATTGCGGAACCAAGGTTCGCATCGGCTTGTTGTTCTTCAGTCAATGCGTCCATGATCACAGCGCGTGCTTCTGAAACAGCAGATGTACGCTCTTGCTTGTCACCAATTGCGAATGCGGCGCGCATGTCTTTTTCGCCAGCTTTAGCAACGGCAGCAGACAGGTCTGAATAGTCAGGTGCTTGGAAGTCGAATGGCTCTTTTGCGGCGCCTTCAGCCAAGTCAATGATCAAGTCGATCACTGGTTGGATAGAGTCGTGTGCAAATTTAACAGCGCCCAGCATTTCCGCTTCGGAAAGCTCATAAGCTTCTGATTCAACCATCATCACCGCGTCTTTAGTACCGGCAACTACAAGGTCTAGACGTTGCTCAGGCTTCAAGCGAAGGTCCTGCATGTCGTCAACTTCTGGGTTCAGGATATATTCGCCATCCTCAAAACCAACGCGACAAGCAGCGATAGGGCCGCGGAATGGTGCGCCAGAAATAGTCAACGCAGCAGAGGCCGCGATCATCGCAACCATGTCTGGGTCGTTAACCAAGTCGTGGGATAAAACAGTACACATCACCAAAACTTCATTTTTGAAGCCAGGAACGAACAGTGGGCGAATTGGACGATCGATCAAACGAGCAGTCAATGTCTCTTTCTCGGTGGGGCGCGCCTCACGCTTGAAGAAGCCGCCTGGTACTTTACCAGCAGCATAGTATTTCTCTTGGTAGTGCACAGTCAGAGGGAAGAAGTCCTGCCCTGGCTTTTGCTTACGTGCAAAAGTGACGTTGGCCATAACGGATGTCTCGCCCAATGTGGCGATGACAGAACCGTCGGCTTGACGCGCGACTTTGCCGGTTTCCAATGTAAGCGTCTCTTCGCCCCACTGCATGGATTTTTTTGTTACGTTAAACATCTACGTTTCCTTGTTGGCCCATTGGCCTTTGCATAGGGGCCGAATTGCCCCTGACTCCGGTATCTTACATTTCAGCCGCCAGAGTCCGAGCGACAGATTTCAGATATCGCGGCCATACAGTACAATTACCTCCTTGGGAAGAGAATTGGGTCAACGGGATATTTTGCAGGGGTTTTGCGGCAAAAATTTAGCCATAAAAGCATGACACAACATTGGGAGTTTTCTAATGCCGCGTGATGCAGTATTGCAGACCGACAATTACAAAAAGATCACGAGCAGAAAATGACTGACAAAACCAATAATTCTTCGAATATGGCTGCCCGCGATTGGGTCCAGATTTTAAAGAAATACCGCGAGCCCAATAGCTTGCGCAGCAGCTTCGAGTTGGGCGTCAGTGTTGTTCCGTTCATCATTTTGTGGGTCTTGGCCTGCTGGATCGCGAACTACAGCTACATGGCGGCCTTGGGAATCTCTGCGATAAATGGCTGTTTCTTGCTACGGCTGTTCTGCATTCAGCACGATTGTGGACACGGATCATTTTTTGATAACCGCACTGTCAGCGACTGGACCGGCCGCGCACTTGGCATCCTAACACTGACACCATACGACGTATGGCGCCGCACCCATTCGATTCACCACAGCCACGCAGGTGATTTGGATCAACGCGGCATCGGCGACGTGAAGACATTGACGGTAGAAGAGTATCACCAGCGCAGCCGCTGGGGCCGCTTGTTGTACCGGGCATATCGCCACCCAATCGTAATGTTTGGCATTGGTCCAACCTATTTGTTTCTTTTGACAAACCGTATCCCATGGTCTGACTTCAGCCAAAAGAAGGACTGGATAAGTGCGATGGGCACCAATCTGGCCATTGCAATTCTACTCACGATCATCGTGAAATTTGGTGGCTGGCAGGCCCTGTTCTTTGTGTTCCTTCCAACAACTTTGATCGCCGCGACAACCGGCGTTTGGTTGTTCTACGTACAGCACCAGTTTGAAACGACACATTGGGAGGAGCATCATGACTGGCAAGTTCACGAAGCCGCGCTTCATGGCTCGTCACACTATGATCTGCCTCCAATCTTGCAGTGGTTCTCTGCCAACATCGGCATTCACCACGTACACCACCTGTACAGCCGCATTCCATTCTACCGTTTGACGGAAGTGTTGCGCGATCATGAAGAGCTGGCAAATTCCAGCAGCCGCATGAACCTGCGCGAAAGCTTCAAATGCGCCAGCCTTGACCTGTGGGACAGTACCAACAAACGTCTGGTGTCCTTTGCGACAGCGCGCAAACTCAAGCACGGCTAAATCACTTTAATCGACTATCTGGTTTTGGTTCCGGCCTGTTTCGCTATCAATTTAGCCTTCGGGCCGAACAATCTGATGGCATTGAGCAATGGCGCACAGCGCGGCGCTGGCTTTGCAGTGATCGCCAGCTTGGGCTGCTTGATCGCCTTTACACCGATTCTGCCTACTTCGTGCACTTCTACTTGGTCGGTTTGATCGGTTACCCAATTGGTTGGATGTTTATTTTCGAACCATTTTGGCAGCGCGTGGCTGGTGAGGCGCATTGGTTCACCCCATCAGCAATTTACGGCTTTGGGTTGTGGGTTTTCGCAACTGGTGGCGTCACATTGGTCGCAGGGTTGCCGTTCTTCTTGAATTTTATTGGCATCACTCGGGGCGCTGTGGTGGGTCACGTTGTTTGCGGCATCGTCATGGTCGCTGTGCTCAAGCGCATCGACCGCTCATAACGCGTAATCGCGTATGTTAAGATATTGGCTTCAGTGCGCGCATGGGGGGGTGGTGGCTCGTTTTTTCGTGAATACTGGGGGTTTTTAATCTGGCCTTTGATGAGCCGATCAAGATGCCTAAACGCTTTGGCCGCGTTTCTTGCTTTTTGGCACTCATGACCCGCCAGATTGAATCCCGTCTATAAGAGGGCGCAAGGTTTGACAGAAACAGCCATGCTGCGTCATTGGTTATCGATGCTTTTGCGTATGCCGTTGATCCACCTAAACCTCATTGGTGTCTTGGTGGGCTTTCAGTCACGCTTCAAATGCATCCTGGTCGGTGAAAAAAGTGGTTTTCCATCGGTATGCAGCTCTCTGTTCCACAGGTTTTAAGCAATAGTTACCCACTCTGCTCGAAGATTAAAAACAGCCAAGTCAATGAGGTCTAAAAGGGCCTGTCGTGCGGGAACTGAATAATTGGGGAGCTGAATTGTACATTACACCTAAGTCCGCCAAATTAACGGATATATGAGGGGGTCATACCGCACAATATATACAGTCTATTGTATAGTCGGCGCTTGGGAAGCCACCGTCCGGTGGATTAACATTTCCAGATGCTCCAGTGAGGAAGGGGGCGATGTGAGGGGTGGATGATATTTAATCAGAAAAATCGTAGTGCAATGTAATGACGGCCTAGCCCTACCGCTAAGCCATCTATCGCGCTGAAAAACAGTGAAAATAAGTGGTTTCAAATTATCTTCACATTCTGTGAAAAAAGCACTTGCGACTCTGTTGTAGTAACACTAGAACCCCTTTTACCGGAGGCGCAGTGATGCGGTGACGGTCGACTGCGAGAATAAGCGGAGACGTTAGTTTCTTAAAGTTGTTGAAGAAATTCAGAGGTTTAGATGGCGAGGCGCGCTGACATTAATTAGCGCATCTTGATTATTTTTGTCTCTACGTTGTTTGAAAATTAAATATCTGAAGAGATATGTGGGCGGTTTGGTTCGTTTCGATGGATCAACCTCTTCATATCAACGCCGGTAGAGACGCGCAT
>JABGTH010000302.1 GCA_018647275.1 Paracoccaceae bacterium | reverse complement strand
GTATTTTGGATCTGTTTTTGTGCCCGCGCCGTCCAAGGTTAAGGGCGAGGCACCCAAAGTGGGCTGGCTTATCCATAGTTTGATTGGCGCACATCTGCTGCATTCGCGCCTGCTTTTGCAGGCCGCGGCCCGTCGATTAATTCAGCGCGATTAGGCTGGCTGGCAGATAGGGCCGTTGTCAGTAAACATAATGCGGTTGCCGTTAGCTACATCGCGGTGAAACACGGTCCTGATGATGCGCAAAGCATCTGCTTCACCAGAAGCTGTAAAGCGATCTGCGCAGCGGACCTGAAGATGGTTGTCAAACCCACGTGCGGTGTGTGCCCATAACCTCGGGCGTAATTCGGTAAGGTATTCATGGATGATCCATTTGGCGAAATCAGTAATTTGGCTGCGCACTTGATCAGCTTCGTCGTTGCCGCCGGTCGCATTGCCCATAGTAATGGCACAATATGCTGCCACGTATACGCCCTTAAGTTAAACGAACCCGAAGTGTTGTCGCCGTGTGGTATAGCCATGCGCATGGAGCTGTGCCTCCAGCGCGCGGTGCTTGGGGCAAGCCTCAAACGGGACTTTGACCTTTTGCCCTGATGACAGGACCAGTGTACAGCGCACGGATAGGTCCAACCTTGTGTCCAGCTTAATGTGATCGATCAGGTTTGCGGCTACGCTGTTGTTACGTTTCCCCGCATACCATGCGATTTGATCGCCGTTGACTTTAATACCAGAGGCGCGAGCACTGATAAGGTCATAGACGGCGGGTAGGGTGAACAGGAATACGATCATCGCTAACCAAGGTGCCATTTCGACTCTTAGCGATAGAAAGGCTAGAACCACCCACACTGACAAAGTGACAATGAGGGTGGTCCAGTTGCGCCCGATCGCACGGTACGTGAATTCCTTCGCGTCTGGTTGAGCGTTAGGCACTGCGGATCCGGGTGATCATTTCAGCCGTATCGCGGCTTAGGTTTGGTGTGTTTGCAATCCGGTCTAGTTGAGTGCCGATCAAGGACTGGCGGATTTGATCATAACGACGCCATGTCTGAAAAGCCGAACACATGCGTGCTGTGGTCTGTGGGTTTACAGGGTCTAGTTTGATTAACCAATCAGCCAATAGCGCATAACCTGACCCGTCTTTAGCGTGAAAGCCCGCGTGGTGACCTGCCAACGCGCCCAACGTAGCACGGAATCGGTTAGGGTTCTTCCAATTGAACAGGGCATGCTTGGTCAGTGCCGTAGCGGTGTCCGCTGCATCGTCTGGTTTGGAGCAACCAACCTGAAGGCTAAACCATTTGTCCATGACCAGACGGTCATCTTTCCACTGCGCCTCGAATTGAGCCAAAGCCGTGTCACCGATCCCTGCACGAATAAGAGAGGCAAGCGCTGAAAGCTGTTGGGTCATGTTGGTTGCATTGTCGTATTGCACCTGTGCCTGCGCGCCACCGTCCGAGCGGTTGATCAGCGACATAACCAAGTTCGCAAGCGAGCGTTTACCAGATTGTTCTGCATCGGGTTTGTAATCACCGCTGATTTGGTTGGCGTCATAGATGAATTGTAGTTGAGGGGCAAAAGCATCCGCTTGGGCCTGTTTCATGCCATCCACAGCAGACCAGATTGCGTCTGGATCTGGGATTTCACCAATCGCGTGCAGTTTGGTTGCCAGTTCAGCCCCATTGGGGAAATCAAGCATCAGGGTGCGATAAGCAGGATCAAGGCTTTCGTCCCCGATGATCTTTGACAAACCGGCGAGGTATGCAGGATCAACTGGCTTGCCGCGTGTGATGTTCGCGATCAAGCTGGCCTCGGCCAAGGTGTCACTAGCCTGCCAGCGATTGAACGGGTCAGTGTCATGGGCCAACAAGAATGCGTTGTTAGCTTTATGATCCAGCACCACAGGGGCAGAGAAGCCGCGCAAGACGGATGCGACGGGGCGTTCTTTTTGGCCGGTAAAGGTAAAGGTCTGTATGGCTTTTGTCACTTCCAGCACTTGTGTGCCAATTGTTTCAGACCCATCAGGGGCCAATAGGCCAACAGCGACAGGGATCACTTGGGGCTGCGGATCAGCCGTTGTGACACTGGGCGGGGTGTTTTGGGTGAAGGTAAGTTTAAAGATGTCGCCTTCATAGTCTTCTGTCACTTTGAGGTGTGGCGTGCCCGCTTGTGAATACCAGCGTTTGAACTGTGTCAGGTCGCGTCCTGTGCTGTCTTCAAACACCTGAAGCCAGTCCTCAATTGTGCAGGCTTGGCCATCGTGACGATCAAAATACAGGTTCACGGCTTTGGAGTAGGCTTTGGCCCCGACAAGGGTGCGCAGCATGCCAATAACTTCTGCCCCTTTTTCATAGATGGTCGCCGTGTAGAAGTTGTTGATCTCTTGAAAGCTCTCTGGGCGCACTGGGTGGGCAAGAGGCCCTTGGTCCTCAGTGAACTGACGGCCACGTAAATCGATGACATCCCCAATCCGTTTGACTGGGGCAGAGCGCATATCGCTGGTGAACTGGCTGTCGCGATAAACGGTAAGGCCCTCTTTTAGGCACAGTTGAAACCAATCACGGCAAGTAATGCGATTGCCCGTCCAGTTGTGGAAGTATTCATGGGCAATGATAGCCTCGATCCGCTCAAAGTTCGCATCTGTAGACGTATCAGGGGAGGCAAGAACACAAGATGAGTTGAAAATGTTCAGTCCCTTGTTCTCCATCGCGCCCATATTAAAGTCATCCACGGCAACGATATTAAAGATGTCGAGGTCATATTCACGGCCATAGACCTCTTCATCCCATTTCATGGAATCCTTAAGGGCCTGCATGCCAAAAGCGCATTTACCTTCATCACCAGGACGCACATACAGGTTCAGGTTAACCTTGCGTCCAGAGGCGGAGGTGAACTTGCCGGTGTGGGCGATCAATTCACCGGCAACCAAAGCGAACAAATAAGCAGGCTTTGGCCACGGGTCATGCCATTCGGCCCAACCATTACCCGAAGCGACAGGGTTACCATTAGACAGCAGGGTAGGGTGGGGGCCGTTTATACGCACTGTAAAGATAGACATTACATCGGGGCGGTCAGGATAGTAGGTGATCTTGCGAAAGCCCTCTGCTTCGCACTGTGTGCAATACATGCCTGAGGACTGATACAAACCTTCAAGTGCGGTGTTGGCTGCAGGATCAATCTGAACTTCGCTTTCCCAGATGAAGGGAATGTTGGGGACCTCACAGGTTAACCCCTCAGGTGTGACAGTGGGTGTGACCGCCTCGCCATTAATTTTGGCAGAGTGTAGGGTTAGGTTCTCGCCGTGTAGGAAGAAGGTCGTGTCCTTGGCGTTCTTTACGGGACTGAAATGGATGCGGCTGGTGACCCGTGTGGCATTTGGGGCCAGATCGAAGGTCAGGCGCACCGCATCGACGGTAAAACCAAAAGGTGTGTAATCTTTGAGGTGGATCGTCTGTGGTGCTGCATCGCGCATATGATTTAATCCGGTCTATACTTGTGAATTAGGTAGCAGATTATCAGCTATAGCATTGCCCGCAAGCTGTGCCTGAACAATGGGCGTGGGAAAAATGGGAGTTTTTAGTTGGTTGCAGGTTTGCTGAGCGGCTTTATCAAATTCAGATAAACAGTGCTTCGCAGATTTGACGGAAATATTGGTCATAAAAGTTTACCAGTCGTGTTTACTATCGGAAACTTTTTGCCTACTCCTACCGTCAGATTAATATGCCCCAAACAGCGAAAGGTGCCAATATGACCGATTTTGTGAACAAAGCTGGACTAAACGTAGCTGCAGAACTTGCGACATTTGTTGAAGACGCAGCCCTACCAGGGACTGGCGTATCGGCTGATGCCTTCTGGACAGGCTTTTCCGACATTGTCCATGAGCTGGGGCCAAAGAACCGCGCCTTGCTTGCGAAACGCTCTGATATTCAGGCCCAAGTTGATGCATGGCATTTTGCCCGTCGTGGCCAAGATCACGATGCAGTCGCCTACAGTGATTTTCTGAAAGAGATCGGTTATCTGGTTCCTGAGGGCGCACCATTCTCAATCGATACAGCAAACGTTGACCCAGAGATTGCGATGTTGCCAGGGCCGCAGTTGGTTGTGCCAATCATGAACGCACGTTTTGCGCTTAACGCTGCGAACGCACGTTGGGGAAGCTTGTATGATGCATTGTACGGCACAGATGCGCTGGGCGATTTGCCAACTGGTAAAGGTTATGACGCTGAGCGCGGCTCACGCGTTATCGCCTGGGCACGTCGGCATTTGGATCAAGCGGCACCATTGGTGTCTGGATCATGGGCTGACATTGATGGTTTGAGTGTCGTTGACGGTGCATTGATGGTGGGTGGAACAACTTTGGCTGACCCGTTACAGTTTGCTGGTCAGAACGGTGGTTCATACTACTTGCGCAAAAACGGTCTGCTTATCGAAATCCGTGTCGATGGGTCCACACCAATTGGTCAAGCAGACCAGGCTGATATCTCTGACGTTTGGCTTGAATCCGCATTGTCCACAATCATGGACTGCGAAGACAGTGTTGCAGCAGTCGATGCTGAAGATAAAGTTGTTGCATACACCAACTGGCTTGGCCTGATGCGGGGTGATCTGAAAGAGACGTTCGAAAAAGGCGGTAAATCCGTCACCCGTGAAATGGTGGGCGACCGTACCTTCACTGCACCCGATGGCAGTACAGTCACCGCAAAGGGCCGCGCCCTGATGTTGGTGCGTAATGTTGGCCACCTGATGACCAACCCTGCGATCAAAGACCGCGATGGTTTGGAAGTGGGCGAGGGGCTGATGGATGCCATGATGACTTCCATGATCGCGATGCACGACTTGCAGCGTGAGGGCGGCAACTCGGTCACTGGTTCTGTCTATGTGGTTAAGCCAAAGATGCATGGTCCAGAAGAAGTGGCCTTTGCTGATGAGATTTTCACTCGCGTTGAAGGCGTTTTGGGTTTGCCTGCGAACGCTGTCAAACTGGGCATTATGGACGAAGAACGTCGAACCTCAGCAAACCTTGGCGAATGTATCCGCGCTGCAAAATCACGCGTTGCTTTCATCAACACTGGCTTCTTGGATCGCACAGGCGATGAAATCCACACATCTATGGAAGCAGGCCCAATGGTGCCGAAAGGCGAAATGAAAGCTGCGCCGTGGATCGCATCCTATGAGGATCGCAACGTGGACATTGGTTTGGCCTGTGGCCTTCAGGGACGCGCGCAAATCGGCAAAGGCATGTGGGCCATGCCTGATCTAATGGCAGACATGTTGGTTGCGAAAGTAGGTCACCCACAGTCAGGTGCAAACTGTGCATGGGTTCCATCCCCAACAGCGGCCACCTTGCACGCCACACACTACCATCACGTCGACGTTTTGGCCCGTCAGGTCGAGATCAAAGAGGGCGGTGCTCGTGGCACGCTTGAGGATCTGCTTACCGTTCCTGTCATGACAGGCCGCAACCTAAGCGACGAAGAAATCGCACGTGAGATTGAGAACAACGCCCAAGGTATCCTTGGCTATGTTGTACGCTGGGTTGATCAGGGTGTTGGTTGTTCCAAAGTCCCAGACATCAACAACGTTGGCCTGATGGAAGATCGCGCAACTTGCCGTATTTCAGCACAAGCTATGGCGAACTGGTTGCACCATGGTGTGATTTCTGAGGATCAAGTGATGGCAGGCCTGCGCAAGATGGCAGCAGTTGTGGATGGTCAGAACGCGGGCGACACAAGCTATATTCCTATGGCACCTACATTTGACGGAGTTGCGTTCCAAGCTGCCTGTGATCTGGTGCTGAAGGGCCGCGTACAGCCATCAGGCTATACAGAGCCAGTCCTACACAAACGTCGCCTCGAATTCAAAAGCGTAACGGGCTAAGGCCCAGCCCAACTAAAAAGATTTAAAGGAAATCAAGATGATCAATCTCAGAAAAGCCCGCACAATCATCCGTAAAGCCATGGAAAAAAGCCGTGAGCTAGGCCTAAAGCCAATGTCTGTTGTTGTTTTGGATGCTGGCGGCCACGTTCAAGCGTTTGAACGTGAAGATGGTGCAGCACCGGGTCGTTTCGCGATTGCCCAAGGCAAAGCATACGGCTCCATCATGCTAGGCATGGCTGGCACTGCGCAAATGGCACGTGCCGAGGCGCAGGCGTATTTCATTGCTGCTGCTGGTGGTGCATTTGGCGGCCAAATGATCCCGGTTCCGGGTGGCGTTTTGGTGCGCGACAAAAAGGGTGCCGTGATCGGTGCCGTTGGCGTGACGGGTGACACATCTGACAACGATGCGATTGCTGCAATGGCTGGTATCGAAGCTGCTGGATTGACCGGCGAAATCTAAAACGATCTGACTTGCGGATTTACGCACAGATATCTGCGCATTGGGCGGGCTGTTCACAGTCCGCCCTTCGTATTACATACTCTTAAAATGCGAAAACTTGCTAGGGAATGGTATGGCACGGCCAATTGTCGGTATTTTGACCAATAGTCACATGATCAATGATACTTATGAAATCTACGGTAGTGGTTCGATCAACGTCGAAGCCGTTGGTGATGTTTGCAATGCTTTGCCGCTGCTGATCCCAACATCCCCCAAGCATGTCCAAATCGAAGACCTTATGGAACGATGCGCTGGCTTTATTTTTACTGGCGCACGTCCAAATGTACACCCTGATGAATACGGCGAAGAGGCGACACCCGCCTATGGCGATTTTGATCGCGGCCGCGATGGTGTCGCGCTTCCTTTGATACGCGCTTGTGTCGAACGAGGTTTGCCTATTTTTGGCATCTGCCGCGGGTTCCAAGAGGTGAATGTTGCCATGGGTGGTTCGCTTTATCCGGAAATTCGAGATCTCCCTGGGCGCAGCAATCACCGGATGCCACCTGATGGCACGTTGGAAGAAAAATTCGCGTTGCGTCACGTTGTGAAGTTTACGGACGGCGGTATTTTCCACCGCGTTCTTGGCTCTAACGAGGTTTCGACCAACACGCTGCATGGGCAAGGGATCAAAGAAGCAGGCGCACGTGTTGTGATTGACGGTATTGCCGCTGATGGCACGCCCGAAGCAATCTACATTAAAGACGCGCCTGGATTTACGATGTCTGTACAGTGGCATCCCGAATGGAAAGCGGCAGAGAACCCGGTGTCTGAGGCGTTATTCACGGCCTTTGGCGATGCTGTACACGCGTGGGACGCGGGCGAGATGCGTCCTGCATCAACGAAAACCGGTTGATCAACGCTTTTTAAGCGATGCTTAACCATGCTGTTACAGTGTGTTGGGATGTTAGATCAAACACAACACCTCCGCCCCATCGGCAAGCTGTTTTTGGCAGTGCGCCTGCAAAACCGTCATTCCAACCTTTTGGTAAAAAAGATTGAGCGTCTGCGTCATGCAACGCGCAAGACGCTCAATGCTATTCCATTTCAGACCGACGAGATCCTTGTGATGTTTGCTGCAATCCACACGATATGGACGCTGCCTGAGGGAGATGCGAATTTTAGTAAGCGGTGGTGTTTGCTGAAATCCTAGTTCTTGCGCGAATTGCCTGCCGTTGAGTTTGGCG
>JABGTH010000161.1 GCA_018647275.1 Paracoccaceae bacterium | reverse complement strand
TGGGCTATTGGGACAAAGTTGCTTGTGGTGATCTCAGCCCCTCGGGCATAGCGCGTATGATCAAAACGGGGATCGCAGAAGTCAGCGTTGATCACATATCGCTTGGTTCAGACTTTGATGGCTCGATCGAGACTGCGTTTGATACGTCCGAGCTGCTCATCCTTACCCACGCCTTACTTGAGGTGGGATTGTCCCAAGAGGACATCCGAAAATTAATGGGGGAAAACCTCATCCGCGTTCTGCGGGCAAGACTAAAGTAATCACTCCGCCATTTGCGCGTCGACCTGCTGCTCCTCGTTGATCATGGCCTGCAAATGGCGGCGAAACCGCAATTGCCCGCCATCAATCGGCAGATCGATATGGGGTGAAGTTTTGTTGTTCATGCCCTTCTGGACCTCGTTCAACACCGCGCGATCCTCTTCAAAGGCGTGTTGCACGTCCTCTGTCATCAGCTGTGACAGGGCTTCGTCATTAGGGCGGATATTGCGCAGTTGGAACCAGTAGTAACGCGTTTCGCCGTCGGTTGTTGGGGTCATGAAGTTATAGCTGTCCATGATGAACACATCCTTATGCAACGGCCCCTCAGGCCCGCCTGTTCCCGCAGGTGTAAACACGGCGCGGATCAATGCATGTGAGGGATAGCGCACCTCGTAATGCTGTAGGCGGTCGCAATTTCCCATAAAGCCAATGACCTTTTTGTAAAACGGCGCGGGTTCCACATCCATCATCCAACGATGCACGATCACGCCATCCTCGCTCTTGGTCACCCGCAGTGGCGCATCCTTAGTCGCGGCTTGGCCAAAGCTGCCTGCATGCACCCATGCCACGTGGGTCGGGTCCAGCAAGTTGTCACACATCAACAGGTAATTGCATTCCAACTCCATCGCGTCGCCTCGATTGATGCCCCAGTCTGGGTTCTCGTAATTTTCGATCTCGAAAATATCATGGGGATCGGCCAAGGCAGGGTTGCCCATCCAGATCCAAACCAGCCCGTATTTTTCATACAGCGGATAAGCATGCACTTTGGCGTTGGACGGGATGCGCCCTGTGCCCGGCGCCCAAACGCATTGGCCCGCGCAGTCAAACGTCAGACCATGGTAACCACATTCGACAGTGTCGCCTTTAATACGGCCCTTAGACAGGGGTAGTTTGCGGTGTGGGCAGGCATCTTCTAACCCAACAAATTCGCCCGTCTCAGTACGAAACACGCAAATTTTTTCGCCCAAAACCAGAATCTGCTGCAAATCTCGTGTGATCTCTTCAGCCCAGGCCGCCACATACCATGCATTTTTCAGAAACATCTCAAGCACTCCATTATTCCCTGCCACTACACAGGTTTTCCAAAAGGTCGTCCACAAAAAAGGCGCCAGTTGCCCAGCGCCTTTTCCTCAATTCTAATCTTTGCCGGCTTTAGCCAAGTGCGGCGCTACAACGTCCACAAACGTCCGCATGTGCATGTTCACCAACCTCTGGAAGGATCTTCCAGCAACGACCACACTTGTCGCCCTCAGCCTTAGCAAAGACAACTGCAACGCCCTCGACCTCAGGGATCACAAACGCGCCTTCAGGGGCCGCGCCTGTTTCAAGCTTTACTTGGCTGGTGATGCAAAGATCGGCAAAGGTTTCTGGGTTGGTAATGACCGCTGCCAGCTCTTCGGACAGGTACACGCTTGGGCATGCCTCAAGCGAGGAACCGATCACCTTGGCTGTGCGTTGTTCTTCCAACGCACCCGTCACAACACGGCGCACGGCGCGCACGATGTCAGAACGTGCTGCCAGCGCATCATTGCGCCACTCGGCTGGTGTTTCTGGGAAATCGACCAAGTGCACGGTTGTGTCAGGAGCGTTACGTTCCAGCCAGACCTCTTCCATCGTGAACGGTAGGATCGGTGCAAGCCAAGTGGTGAGGCGTGCGTATAGGTAATCAAGCACAGTCAAAGCTGCTTTTTGGCGTTCAGACGCCCCATCACAATACAATGCGTCCTTACGAACATCGAAGTAGAAGGATGACAGGTCTTGGGTCGCGAATTCAAAGATCGCGCGGAACACGCCTTGGAAATCGAACTTGGCGTAACCAGCGCGCACCGTTTCATCCAGCACAACCATTTTGTGCATGATTAACTGTTCCAACTCTGGCATGTCTTTGACATCCACAAACTGGGACGCATCATAATCAGCCAATGACCCCAGCATAAAGCGGATCGTATTGCGTAGACGACGATAGCTGTCTGACACGCCTTTCAGGATTTCATTCCCGATACGTTGGTCAGCGGTGTAATCCGTTTGCGCCACCCAAAGGCGCAGAATGTCTGCACCGTATTGTTTGATGATGGTGTCTGGCACGATGGTGTTGCCGATGGATTTGGACATTTTCATGCCTTTCTCATCCAGCGTGAAACCGTGTGTTACAACATTGCGGTATGGTGCGCGGCCTGTGGTGCCGACAGATTGCAACAGGGATGAGTGGAACCAACCACGGTGTTGGTCGGTGCCTTCCAAGTAGACATCTGCGATGCCGTCTTCTGAACCATCTTCACGGTCACGCAAAACGAAAGCGTGGGTTGAGCCAGAGTCAAACCACACGTCCAAGATATCGAACACTTGGTCATATTCATCGGGGTTCACGATACCGCCCAAGAAGCGCTCTTTCGCGCCCTCTTCGTACCATGCGTCGGCACCTTCAACTTCAAAGGCTGCAACTATACGGGCGTTGACTTCTTCATTGCGCAAAAGGAAACCATCGTCGGTCGGCAAAACACCAACCCGCGTAAAGCAGGTCAATGGCACACCCCATGCGCGTTGGCGGGACAACACCCAATCAGGGCGTTGCTCCATCATAGCGTGCAAGCGGTTGCGGCCAGATTGTGGGGTCCATTTGACGTTGTCGATTTCAGTCAACGCACGTTCGCGGATCGTTAGACCATGCGTGTCCTGACCATCGCCTACAGCCTTATCAACCGCTGCAAACCATTGTGGTGTGTTGCGATAGATAATCGGAGCCTTAGAGCGCCAAGAGTGTGGATAGCTGTGCTTGATCTTGCCGCGTGCCATAAGGCCGCCAACTTCGACCAGTTTGTCGATAATTGTCTTATTCGCATCACCCTCGCCACCTTTGCGGTTCAGGATATAGGTGCCACCAAAAAACGGAAGATCAGCCCGCAGGCCGCCATCGTCCATGACGTTATAGGTGATGACCTGTTGCAGCATGTTCAGGTCGCGGTACAACTCATACTCGTCCATCCCGTGGGATGGGGCGCAGTGCACAAAACCAGTTCCTTCTGTGTCTGTGACAAACTCAGCCGCGCGGAAATCGCGTGCCTCGTCCCATTCGCCATTTGATCCCTCAGAGCCCGCCAATGGGTGACTGAGGGTGAGCCCTGCCAACTCATCCGCTGGAACGCCGCGCACGCGGGTCCATTGGTCTTCTTCAAGACGGGCACGTTTCATCACATCTGCGGCCAAGTTATCAGCCAGTAGGAACTTGTCACCAACAGCTGTCCAGCTTTCGTCAGGTGTGCCGGTCACTTCATAGAGACCATATGCGATGTCTTGGCCGTAAACGACAGCTTTGTTGGATGGGATGGTCCACGGTGTCGTGGTCCAGATCACAACATGTGCATCGTTCAAATCATCGGCTGCATTGCTGACCTTGAACTTCACCCAGATCGTAAAGCTCTCTTTGTCGTGGTACTCGACCTCGGCTTCAGCCAAAGCAGTTTTTTCAACAGGGGACCACATTACAGGCTTAGAACCTTGATACAGCGTGCCGTTCATCAGGAACTTTTGGAACTCTTCCGCAATCACGCGCTCTGCGTGAAAATCCATCGTCAGATAAGGTTTGTCCCAATTTCCGTTAATGCCAAGGCGCTTGAATTCTTCACGCTGCACATCCACCCAGTCAGCGGCAAACTTGCGGCACTCACTGCGGAATTCGTTGATTGGAACGGCATCTTTGTTCTTGCCCTTCTTGCGGTACTTTTCTTCAATCTTCCACTCGATCGGCAGACCGTGGCAATCCCAACCCGGGATGTAACGGGCATCAAAACCCATCATCTGGTGGGACCGCACGATCATATCTTTGATCGTTTTGTTCAGCGCGTGACCGATGTGCAGATTGCCGTTCGCATAGGGTGGGCCATCATGCAGAGTAAACGGCTTGCGCCCCTCTTTTTCGCGTAGGCGATCGTAGACGCCCATATCGGCCCAACGGGCAAGCCATTCGGGCTCGCGCTTGGGAAGGCCCGCACGCATTGGGAAATCGGTCTTCGGCAGGTTCAACGTGGTTTTATAGTCAGGTGTCTCGGCGCTCATTTGTTCGCGTCCTTCGGGTCATAATTTTAGGATTGTCTTGGGTCGGTGCGAGTGGCTCAAACACCTTAGCCCGGCAGCTCACTGTGTTAGAGCGCCGGGGATATAATTCGTATAATGATCTGGTCAATACAGCTCATACCCGCCTTATAGGCAGGTGGGATAAGGCTCACAAGTGTCCATTCACCCCAACCTGCGTGTTACTCTGGCTTTGGTTCGACCTGTTCTTGGGTCCAACGATTGAGCCAAGCCAATCCTGCCAGCGACAAACCAAGGACCAGCAATGAGAACACGCGCGTCAGTCCCTCGAGCAGACCATCTGGGCGGACCTGTAGCGAGATGCCCAATTCACTAATTGCACGGGTGCTTTCGGGCCAAGACCGCGTTTGAGCCGTAAGCGCAGCCATGTCCGCCGCGGATTCAAAACGTGGGACGGTATCATCGGGGTTTGGGCTGGAAAGACGCGGCTTCGATCTTCCCTTAGATGAAGCCATCAAATGAGGCATCCGCCCTTAATCCAAAAGGTTTGAAATTAAGGATGTGATGAACAC